>CAJFNE010000199.1 GCA_904393855.1 uncultured Oscillibacter sp.
CTGGCCAATGTCTACCCTGGGGAGACCCGCAGCATCGGGATCATCTTCTGTATCCGGGATATGTCCATTGAGTATTTCAACCTGGGGGTGAACCCCATTTTCCGGGAGAGCTACGTCATCGGAAATGGGAAAGCCGCGCCGAAAGGGTATTTCATCACGGATGCCTGCATCGGATGTGGAAAATGTGTCCGCAGCTGCCCGCAAAAAGCGATTGAGCAGGGTGCGCCATGTGTGATCCGCCAGGAGCACTGCCTCCATTGCGGCAACTGCTTCCGTGACTGTCCGGCGCGGGCGGTGGAGAGGATCGGCCCATGAGGGGGCGGATTCTATTCCTGGCACTCTCCCTTTGCATCGTGCTGGCGGCCGCCTGGTATGGCGGCGCTGAGCATGCCCCGGCGCTGGCGGCTTTCTTCGCGGAGGTCAACGCCGCCTACTTCGCGGGCCGCATGGACGCTGTGGACTGGGATGAGGCCCTGTTTGCCGAATGGCGGGCCCAGGAGGGCTTTTGTCCAACTATTTAGAAACCATTGCCGGTGACGGGTTCCAAAACCACACCGAGACCACCTTTACTTTTGGAGGGAGCGACTCATGAACCGAACCGGACAACTGCAATACCTGATAGACTTCCTGTTGGCGGAGATGCCGGAGTACCGGGAGCAGGCGGAGACCTTTCCGCCCGACGACGCCTCCCAGCGCCGGCTGCTCCGTTCCCTCATGAACATCCGCCCGCCCATGCCCCTGGACCCGAAGTTTTTAGAAGTCCAGGATGCCCTGCTGTCCGCTGAGACCGCGGCAAAGGGCGTGGTGGACGGGGAGGCCCTGCCTGCCACTGCCGCCAATCCCCGGCTGGTCCTCTGGCAGGGGGATATTACCCGTCTGGCAGTGGATGCCATCGTGGACGCGGACAACTCCGCCCTGCTGGGCTGTTTCGCCCCCTGCCACGGGTGCATCGACAACGCCATCCACTCGGCGGCGGGGCTCCAGCTCCGGGATGAGTGCGCGAGAATCATGCGGAAGCAGGGCCGCCCGGAGCCTGCCGGCCGGGCCAAGCTGACAGGCGGCTACAACCTCCCGGCCCGGCACGTGCTCCACACGGTGGGGCCCATCGTCCAGGGACGGGTGACCTGGAAGGACCGGCGGGAGCTGGCCGCCTGCTACCGCTCCTGCCTGGAGCTGGCGGCGGAGCACGGCCTGGAGACCGTGGCCTTCTGCTGCATCTCCACCGGCGAGTTCCATTTTCCCCAGCAAGAGGCCGCCGAGATCGCAGTGAACACCGTCACCACGTTTTTCCGGCGGGATCCATCCATCAGGAGGGTGATTTTCAATGTTTTTCAAGACCAGGACGCAGCCATCTACCGCTCCCTGCTGGGGCCGGATCGAGCAGCTGCGGAGGGCGCTTGACCAGGCGGACGCCGTCGTCGTGGGTGCCGGGGCGGGCCTCTCCGCCTCCGCCGGCTTTGTCTATGACGGCGCCCGGTTCCACGCGCATTTCGCGGATTTTGAGGAGAAGTACGGCATCCGGGACATGTACTCCGGCGGCTTCTATCCCTTTGAGACGCTGGAGGAGTATTGGGCCTGGTGGAGCCGGCAGATTCTGCTGAACCGCTACGAAAAGGCGCCCAAGCCGGTGTATGAGGACCTGCTGGCCCTGGTGCGGGACAGGGATTTCTTCGCCCTGACCACCAATGTGGACCACCAGTTCCAGCTGGCGGGCTTTGACAAGCACCGGCTGTTCTACACCCAGGGGGACTACGGCCTCTGGCAGTGCTCCCAGTCCTGCCATCAGGAGACCTACGACAACGAGGCCGCCGTCCGGCGGATGGCGGCGGAACAGCGGGACATGAAGATCCCCACGGAGCTGATTCCCCGCTGCCCCAAGTGCGGCCGCCCCATGACCATGAACCTGCGGATCGACGACACCTTTGTCCAGGATGACGGCTGGTACGCTGCCGGGCACCGATACACGGATTTCCTCCGCCGCCATCAGGGGCAGCGGGTGCTGTTCCTGGAGCTGGGGGTGGGGGGCAACACCCCGGGCATTATCAAATATCCCTTCTGGAAGATGACTCACGAGAACCGGCATGCCGTCTATGCCTGCGTCAACCAGGCGGAGACCTATGTGCCCCGGGAGATTCAGAAGCGGTCCATCAATCTCTGCTGCGACATCGGAGATGCGCTGCGGCAGCTGCGGGACCTCTCCCATAAGGAAGCCCCGCGGGGGGCGGAGGCCTCCGGGCAGCCGTGACGCCGGCGGCAGGGGGCGGGTGCTGCTTCCAGGAGGCGGAAGGTATTGCAAACAGGCCGGGGCATCCAGCCCCGGCCTGTTCACTGTGTTTTCATTTTGCGGGAGAGGGGAGACCGCCCGCTCCCCTTTGACGGGACCCGGACCGCGGACCCGCGCCGTGCCTATTTCTGCCGCCCGGCCAGCTCCCTCCGGATGGCCTTGGCTAGGATCTCCTGGCCCTCCGGCGTGCGGAGGGTGTCCAGCACCGCTGCCCGCAGGGTCTCCTGGAACTTCTTGCTGGTGAGGAAGGCGTCGAACATGGTGCCGCCCTCCCCGCCGGAGGATGCCGCCGGCTTTGCCGCCCGCTTGGGGGCCGGCGCCGGGGCGGGCTCGTCCAGGAACGCCCCGTCCATCCAGTCGGACATCTGGGTGGTGTCGTTGGTCTCTCCCCGGAGATAGAAGATCGAGACGCCGAAGTAGGATGCCAGCTGGTTCTGCTGGTCCTGGGTGGGGGTCTGGCGGCCCGTCTCAAACTTCTCGATGGACGTCTTAGGGAAGCCCAAAGCCGCGGCCAGTCCCGGCCGGCTCAGACCCCTGGCGGTCCGCAGTTCCTCAATGCGCTGTGCTAACGTGACCATAGTAAATCCGCCTCCTTATCGGTCTCCTATTGTACCTGCTCCCCGCCGGCCTGTCAATGCGGCGGGGCTTTCCTTTTGGCCGGAGCTGTGGTATGATAACGGATCAGAGAAGGAGTTGATCCCATGGAGCAGGAGCACAAGCGCCGCCCCCGGTACAGGGGCACCCACCCCCGCACCTTTCAGGAGAAGTACAAGGAGCACGACCCGGAGA
>CAJFNE010000200.1 GCA_904393855.1 uncultured Oscillibacter sp.
GGTCTCGGCACGAATGAGCTCCACCAGCTCCGTGAGCCGGGGGTCCTCATACTGCCGGTAGTTGATGGTCTGGATCTCGGCGGCGGCGCTTTCAATGGCGTCCAGGTGGGGACGCTGGGCCTCAAACCGCTTGATGATGCCGGTCTTGTCCTCGACCTCCTGCATGGCGGCCTCCGCCCGGACGATCACATCCCGGACGCCCTGCCGGGAGATGCCGGCATTCTCCGCAATCTCCGCCAGGGACAGATCCTCATTATAATAGAGATCAAAGAACTCCCGCTGCCGGTCCGTGAGGAGTTCCCCGTAGAAATCGAAGAGCATGGTCATGCGATAGGTCTGGTTTTTCATGAGGAGCCCTCCTTTCTGTAAAGCCTTATAACTTTACAACGGAGAATAGTTTACAGGAATTCCACGCAAATGTCAAGGGGAAAACCGGAAGAAATCCCGGAAATTTTCTGATTTCCGGTGGCGGAAACGGGGCTGCCGGCGTATACTGAAAAGGACTCGGAGAGGGGGAGAGAATTCAATGGTTCTGGACGGACATTCCGATTTGCTGTACGACGTGGTCCGGCGGCGTCTGGCGGGGGAGCATCACGTGCTGGAGCGCCGCCATCTGGACCGCCTGCGCAAAGGCGGCGTGGAGGGCCTGGTGCTGGCCCTGTGGACTAACGCGGAGCGGGAGACCTTCTGGGGAGACGTTCCGGGCATGGAGAGCGCCGCGGCGCGGACCGATCTGATGATGCGCTGCGCCCGGCTGGAGGTGGTGGAGAGCCCATGGCTCGCGGCGGTGCGAACCGCCGCGGGGGCGGAGGCGGCCCGGCGGGAGGGGAAGCTCTACGCCTTCTTCGCCGTGGAGGGCATGGCCGCTATCGGGGAGGACCTGACGGGCATCGACCGCTACGCCGATTTCGGCGCCCGGATCGGGATGCTGACCTGGAACGAGACCAATGCCCTGGCCACCGGCGCCGGCGGCGACCCCTACTCCCCTCTGACGGACCTGGGCCGACAGGCGGTGGCGCGGATGCAGGAGTTAGGGCTGGTGGTGGACGTGTCCCACCTGAACGACGGCGGCTTTGCCGACGTGATCCGGCTGGCGCGGGGGCCGGTGATCGCCTCCCACTCCAACTGCCGCGCGCTGTGTGACGTGCGGCGGAACCTGACGGACGATCAGCTCCGGGCCATCCGGGACACCGGCGGCGTGGTGGGGGTGAACGTCTACCACGGCTTCGTCCACACGGACCCGGCCAAACAGACGGCGGAGATGCTGGCCCATCACGCCGCCCACATGGCGGACGTCATGGGGATCGAGCATGTGGCCTGCGGCTTCGACTTCTGCGAGTTCTTCGGCCCCGGCAACGAGGGGGCGGCGGGACTGGAGGACTGCGGGGAGATCCCCGCCTTTTTCCGCTGCCTGGAGAAGCTGGGCATGACGGAGCGGGAGCGGAGCATGATTGCCCGGGAAAACCTTCTGCGCGTGCTGGCTTGAAGTCGGAAAAAGCGCCCGGCGCGGCACGCAAGAAAGAATTTGAATTTCTGGGAGAGATATACTATAATACAGCCAGATTGCATTTTACAAAAGAGGAGTTGAGACCTTGGAGATGACCAGGACCAAGCTGGCGGAGGGAGTCTATCTCACCTGCCTGCCGGCCCGCAAGTTCAAAACCAGTCTGCTGTCCGCCCAGTTCGTGACGCCGCTGCGGCGGGAGACGGCCTCCGCCTGCGCCCTGCTGCCGGCGGTGCTGCGGCGGGGCACGGTGTCCTGCCCGGACATGGGCAGCCTCTCCGCCCGGCTGGACCGGCTATACGGCGCCCGGATCGAGTACACGGTCCGGAAGAAGGGCGAGAACCAGTGCGTGGGCTTCGTGGCCAGCCTGATCGACGACAGCTTCGCCCCCGGCGGGGAGAAGCTGCTGGAGCCGGTGGCCGACCTGCTGGGCGAGCTGATCTGCGACCCCGTCACGGAGCGGGGGCGCTTTGTGCCGGCCTACTTTGAGAGTGAAAAGACCAACCTGCTGGACGCCATCCGCAGCATCATCAACGACAAGCGGGAGTATGCGGACAGCCGCCTGCTCCAGACCATGTGCGCGGACGAGCCCTACGGCGTCCCCCGGCTGGGGGACGAGGCGGGGGCGGAGCGGATTCAGCCCAAGCGGCTGTACGCCCTCTATCAGGAGCTGATCGCCACCGCCCGGCTGGAGATCTTCTACAGCGGCAGCGCCCCTCGGGAGCGGGTGGAGCACGCCATGCTCTCCGCCCTCTCGGCTCTGCCCCGGGACCAGGTGCGGGACATCGCCCTGTTCCAGCCCCATCCCCCGCGGCCGGAGGTTCTGCGGGTGGAGGAGGCCCTGGATGTGACCCAGGGCAAGCTGGGCATGGGCTTTGCCTGCGGCAGCGACGACTACGCCGCCATGATGCTGGGCAACACCTTATTTGGCGGCAGCAGCAACTCCAAGCTCTTTTTGAACGTGCGGGAGAAGCTGTCCCTGTGCTACTACGCCTCCTCCCTCTACCACCGGCAGAAGCGGGTGATCACCGTGTCCTCCGGCATCGAGTTCGCGGACTTCCAGCGGGCCTATGACGAGATCCTGGCCCAGCTGGAGGCGGTGAAGAACGGCGACCTGGAGGATTGGGAGCTGGAGGGCGCCCGCAGCACCCTGCTGAACGCCTACGCCTCCATGGACGACTCCCAGGGCAAGCTGGAGAACTTCTACCTGGGCCAGGCGGCCACCGGCCAGAGCGAGACGCCGGAGGAGCTGGCGGAGCAGGTGCGCCAGGTCACGGAGGAGCGGGTCCGCGCCGCCATGGAGACGGTCCGGCTGGATACCGTGTATTTCCTGCGGGGGGAGGAGAGCCAATGAAGCAGAAGTTTTACGAGCGGATCGGCGAATCCGTCTACCGGGAGAAGCTGCCCAACGGCCTGGAGATCTGCGTGGTGCCCAAGCCCGGCTACGCCAAGAAATACGCCTTCTTCGCCACCCGCTACGGCGGCATGGACACCCGCTTCTGCCTGGACGGGAAGTGGCTGGACACCCCCGCGGGCAT
>CAJFNE010000201.1 GCA_904393855.1 uncultured Oscillibacter sp.
ATAGGTGGCCAGGTTCTGCAGCAGGTAGCTGACGCCGATGGCGGAGATCATGACGCTCATCCGGGGCGCCGAGCGCAGGGGCTTGTAGGCCGCCCGCTCAATGACGAAGCCCAAAATCACCGTCAGCAGGATCATCAGCGGCACCGCCGCGCCGATGGGCAGGCTGGCGCTGAGATAGACCATGATGAGGCCCGCGGCCATGAACACGTCGCCGTGGGCGAAGTTGATGAGGCGCAGGATGCCGTAGACCATGGTGTAGCCGATGGCGATCAGGGCGTACTGCCCGCCCAGCGAGATGCCGGAGAGCAGGATGGAAACTCCATATTGCACAGGGAATCCCCCTTTTCTTTCAGTGATGCGCGTGGGAAGGACCGTCTCCAAAAGGGCCGGAACGCGGCCCCTTTCGAGGCGGCCCCATCTCGCGAATAGAGAAGCCGCCTGGCGGGGGAGTCCCCCGCCAGGCAGACCCAGGTTCCAGGGCTTATTCCACGGTCTGGACCGTCTCCAGGGCCCAGGTGTTGTTGGTGGTGTCGGCGGTCTTGATATAGGCGGTGTCCCGGATGGCGTCGCCCTGCTCGTCAAAGGCGATGTCGCCGGACACGCCGGTGTAGGTGACGCCGGGCAGGGCGGCCTTCACGTCGCCGGGATCGGTGGAGCCGGCGGCCTTCAGGGCCTCCAGGGCCACATAGTAGGCGTCATAGCCCATGGCAGTGACAGCGGCGATGGTGTCGTTGCCGCCGTTGTTGGTCATGGCGGTGGCGTCCTCATTCAGCCAGGCCTTGATGCCCTCGTCGAACTCCGTGGAGCCGCCCTCCTGATAGAAGGTGGACACGTACAGCTGCACGTTGCTGCCTTGCGCGGCCTCCAGGACCATGTTGCTGTCCAGGGTGTCGGAGCCCAGCAGGGGGATCTCCAGACCCATGGAGGCGGCCAGGCTCACGATCTGGGTGGAGTAGGCGATGGACACGGGGCAGAAGATCACGTCCACGTCCTCGGCCACGGCCTTGTTCAGATAGGTGGAGAAGTCGGAGGTGTTGGTGGGGAAGGAGTCCTTGATGACCTCGCCGTCAAAGGTCTGCTCGAAGAAGGCGATCAGACCCTGGTCATACTCGTTGCCCAGCTCACCCAGGCAGTAGGCCTTCTGGGCGTTGAACTTGTCCTTGGCGAAGTTCACCAGCACCTGAGCCTGGAAGTTGTCCAGGAAGCAGATCCGGAAGTAGTAGTCGTTGCCCGCGGTGATCTGGGGGTTTGTGCAGGTGACGCCGATGGCGGCCAGGCCCGCCTCGTCAAACACCGGGCCGCCGGCCATGGCCACGCTGGAGCCGTAAGTGCCCAGCACCAGGCTCACGTCCTGGCTGACCAGCTCCGCCGCGGCGGTGGGGGCCTTGTCCACGCTGGAGCCGTTGTCGGCATAGACCAGCTCCACGTCATAGGTGGTGCCGCCGATGTCCACGGTGGGAGTCTCCAGGTTGGCGTACTGCATGCCCAGCATCTCCTGCTTGCCGCCGGGGCCGGAGTCGCCGGTGGCAGGCTCGAATACGCCGATGCGGACCACGGGGTTGCCGCTCTCGGAGGTGTCGCCGGTGCTGGAATCGTCAGAGGTTCCGCTGTCGCCGCCGCAGGCCGCGAGACTCAAGGCCATGGCCAGAGACAGCAGGGTTGCCAGAAACTTTTTCATTCTTCTCATCCTCCTGTTTGACTGAGACAGACATCTGTCCCTAATATGAGAAACATTTTACGTTGTTTCCGGGCATTTGGCAAGATGAATATTTCACAGAAAGATTTTGCGGATTTGACCCTTTTTATGAGGTCGAAGGGCAGAAATTTTTACATTTGTCCATAATACGCGGACAAATGTCGTATTTATGGCCATTTTTCCTTGGAATTGTTTTCCCCCCATGTACAGCCATTTTCGTGATTTTGCTGAAAAGCGGGGCGGCAAATCACCGCCCCGCCGTTCAAATTTCATCTTTTTTCTCCGGATTTTCCGCAGGCACTCCGTCCATCACGGACAAAAAGGCCTCCCGGTCCATGGTCTCGTGCTCCAGCAGATACCGGGCCACGGCGTCCAGCTGGTCCTGGTGCTCCCTCAGGATGGTCTCGCACCGCTGGTAGGCACTGCCCACCACGGCCTGAACCTCCTGGTCGATCTGGGCCGCCACCGCCTCGGAGTAGCTGCGGCCCTGGGACATGGTCCGGCCGATGAACACCTCGTCGTGGCCGGAGTCGAAGGCCACGGTGCCAAGGCGCTCGCTCATGCCGTAGCTGGCCACCATCTTCCGGGCGATGGCGGTGGCCCGCTGGATGTCGTTGCTGGCGCCGGTGGAGATGTCCCCCAGGCACAGCTTCTCCGCCACCCGGCCGCCCAGCAGGGCCGCGATCTGGTCCTCCATATACTGCTTGGAGAGGTAGGAACGGTCCTCCTCCGGCAGGGAGATCGTCATGCCGCCGGCCCGGCCCCGGGGGACGATGGAGATCTGGCTCACCGGGTCCTGGCCCGGCAGGGTGTGCATCACCACCGCGTGGCCCGCCTCGTGATAGGCGGTGAGCTCCCGCTCGTGCTGAGGGATCACCCGGCTGTGCTTCTCCGGTCCGGCGATGACCTTGATCTCCGCCGACTGCAGGTCCTCCATGGTGATGAAGCGCTGGTGCTTCCGGCCCGCCAGCAGGGCGCCCTCGTTGATCAGGTTCTCCAGGTCCGCCCCGGTGAAGCCCGCGGTGCCCTGGGCCAGCTTCTTGAGGTCCACGTCCTCCGCCAGGGGCTTGCCCTTGGCGTGGACCTTCAGGATCTCCTCCCGGCCCTTGATGTCCGGCAGGCCCACGTAGATCTGCCGGTCAAACCGGCCCGGCCGCAGCAGGGCGGGGTCCAGCACGTCCGCCCGGTTGGTGGCGGCCAGCACCACCACCCCCTCGTTGGAGGCGAAGCCGTCCATCTCCACCAGCAGCTGGTTCAGGGTCTGCTCCCGCTCGTCGTGGCCGCCGCCCAGGCCCGTGCCCCGCTGGCGGCCCACGGCGTCGATATCTCGTCGATGAACACGATGGCGGGGGCGGTCTTTTTGGCCTGCTCAAAGAGGTCCCGGACCCGGGATGCGCCCACGCCCACGTACAGCTCCACGAAGTCGGAGCCGGAGATGGAGAGGAACCCCACGCCGGCCTCCCCGGCCACGGCCTTGGCCAGCAATGTCTTGCCGGTGCCCGGCGGGCCCACCAGCAGCACGCCCTTGGGGATCCGGGCCCCCAGGGAGATGAACTGCTTGGGGTCCTTCAGGAACTCCACGATCTCCTGGAGCTCCTCCTTCTCCTCGTCGGCGCCGGCCACGTCGTCAAAGGTGACCTTCTTATCCTTGTCGGAGAGGGTCCGGGTCCGGGCGGAGCTGAATTTGGCCATCCGGTCCGGCCCCATGCCGCCCCCCTGGGCACGGACCACCATGACGTACCACATGCCGCCCAGGATCACCGCCGCCAGAATCCACGGCAGCAGGATCTCCAGCCAGTTGGTGGTCTCCGGCGGGGGATAGTCGTAGTCGGTGATGATGCCCGCCGCCTTCTGATCCTGGATCAGCTCGTTCAGGTCCGCGTAGAACAGGTCGAAGTCGTAGACCTGGTAGTGGACGGTGTTCTGTCCCTCCGGCTGGTCCCGCAGGGTCAGCGTCACAGAGTGGCTGTCCGTGAAGGTGAAGGACGACACCTTCTCCTGCTGGAACAGCTGCACCATCTCGGCGTAGGTGATCTCCTCCTCTGCCCGGTTCATCTGCCAGAGCCAGTTGATGCACAAAAAGATCACCAGCGCCAGCAGCAGGAACGAGAGATTGGACATGCGGTTTTGTCTGGTCAAGAGAGTCCCTCCTTTGGGGAGTGGTTTTGGGGGGTGCGCCGCTTCGCGGCGCGGGTGTAGGGGCGACCTGTGGTCGCCCGGGGGATTGAGCCATGTTGATGGCTGGTCAATGCGCCCCCCATTTTCTTTTCGATCTTGCCGAAAAGAAAACGGGCCGCGCCCGGTCCAAAAGAAAAGAACGCTTGGCGCAGAACCTGCGCATGCGCGCAGGTTTGCTTACATACGGGAGTTGTTCTGAATATGTGCTGACGAAATTTTGGTAGTCTCCTGCCGGCTCGCGCCGGACCTGGGCATTCGCTCCGCTCTGCCCCCGCGTGTGCCGGTCTGGCAGAAATCTCGGGGTGGTTGTCGAAAGGATGGATCTTCTAAATCCGCTTGCGCTCTGCTTGGTGGTTGATGGGGGCTGAAAACGGGCGGATGTGGGCATCCGCCCTTACGAGATGGTAGACGGGGCGTCCTTTCAATGGATTCCCGGCGACGCTCTGTAGGGGCCGACGCCCTCGTCGGCCCGCGTTTACCGCCAAGCCAGCGCCAGCGGAAAGAGAAGCAGGGGGTATCCGGGCCCTCCCCGGGCCCAAAGATTCCCCAAGAGCATCGCGTTTCATCAAAGCTGCTGCGAGGCAAGGCCAACTTTCCCCCGCCGGCGGCCGGAGGTACGCGCTCCGCGCGGACCGACCCGCCGAAGCGTTTTTTTCTCTTGGACCGGGCGCGGCCCGTTCTCTTTTTGTCAAGAACAAAAAGAGAATGGGGGGCGCATTGCCGCCAGCAACCTGGCATCCCCCGTCCAATCGGACG
>CAJFNE010000202.1 GCA_904393855.1 uncultured Oscillibacter sp.
TGGAAGAGCGCGCTGGACGAGCTGCTGTGGATCTGGCAGAAGAAGTCCAACAACATCCATGACCTCTCCTCCCACATCTGGGACCAGTGGGCGGACGAGACCGGCTCCATCGGCAAGGCCTACGGCTACCAGCTGGGGGTCAAGCACCACTATCCCGAGGGGGATATGGACCAGGTGGACCGGGCGCTGTATGATCTCAAGCACAACCCCGCCTCCCGCCGGATCCTCACCAGCCTCTATAATTTTGAGGACCTCCACGAGATGCACCTGTACCCCTGCGCGTACTCCATGACGTTCAATGTCTCCGGGAATGTGCTCAACGCCATTTTGAACCAGCGCAGCCAGGACATGCTGGCCGCCAACAACTGGAATGTGGTGCAGTACGCCCTGCTGGTGCACATGTTTGCCCAGGTCAGCGGCCTGGTCCCCGGGGAGCTGGTCCATGTCATTGCCGACGCCCATATCTATGACCGGCATGTTCCCATCGTGGAGCGGATGCTGCAGCAGACGCCGTCCCCAGCGCCCCGGCTGGTTATGGACCCGTCCGTGACGGATTTCTATCAGTTCACGCCGGATCACTTCCGTCTGGAGGGCTACGCCCCAGCGGCCTTTGAGGAGAAAATCCCCATTGCCATTTGATCCCGCCCTTGATTCCGAGTCGTATGAGGTGAATGCACATGAATGCCATCGTTGTGGTTGATCAAAACTGGGCCATCGGCCGGGAGGGCGACCTGCTCTTCTCCCTGCCCACGGACATGAAGCGGTTCCGCTCCCTGACCCTGGGGGGGACCGTGGTGCTGGGCCGGAAGACCCTGGACTCCTTCCCCGGCGGGAAGGCGCTGCCCGGGCGGCGGAATATCGTGGTCTCCCGGAATGTGGACTTTGACCGGGAGGGCTGCGAGGTGGCCTCCAACCTGTCGGCAGCCCTGGACCTGGCCGCCGACACGGAGGATGACAAGCTCTGGATCATCGGCGGCGGCAGTGTCTACACGGCCCTGCTCAGCCGCTGCAAGCGGGTCTACCTCACTAAGGTGGATGCCGTGGCGGAGGGCGCGGACACCTTCTTCCCCAACCTGGACAAGCTGCCGGCCTGGGAAGTGGAGCACACCAGCGACCCCGTGACGGAGAACGGCGTCACCTATCGCTTCATCGACTATGTGAATACCAAGATCTGAACAGCCAGACAGGGCCTGCCGGGTTCCGGCAGGCCCTGTTTTTGTGCTTTTACGATCCGTTCCCGGCGGGAATCCCCCACACCTCCCCCGCCCGGTCCAGAAGCCGGGTCACGTTCTCCCGGTGCTCCTCCAGCAGCCGCGCGTTGGCCGCGTCCTCCGCCGCGTCCCCGTAGGGGCGGTACTCCCCCGCCGCCGTGATGTAGAGCTGGTGGCTGGCACAGATGACGCCGCCGGCCTGGATGTCGTACTCGTAGAGGATCACCCCCAGCTCCGGCTCCTCAAACAGATGGGGCCAGATGATCAGGGAGTCTGTGAATACCACCTCCTCCCCGTCCTCCAGCATCAGGGCAGGCAGGCCGATCCCCAGGTTCCCCGTCCAGTGGAGGAAGGCGGGCCGGGCCACGTTGCAGGTATAGCCCCCGGCGTCCACGCCGCACCCGGGGAAAGCCGGGTCCTCCCGCCACCCCGGCTGGGTCCGCAGGGCCTCCACGTAGGCATCGTAAGGCCGGTAGGCGGTGAAATACCACGCGCCGGAGAGCAGAGCAAAGGCCGCGAGGACCAGGGCCAGAAGGCAAAGGAAGCGCCGTGGGCCGCGCGGCCCGCCCCGCGCATCCTCCGACGGAATGCCATCTCTTCTCATTCCTGCGGCACCTCCCGCGGCGGCAGTTCCGCAATCGCCCACATCTCCTCCTGGGCGGCGGTGGCGGCGGGCAAGTCCACCTCCTCGCCCTCTTTCCACAGCAGGACGGCGTCCTCGCCAAGGCCGAAGTAGATCGCTCCAGTCTCCATGGCATCGCCCGACCAGCTTCTGAACATGGCGTCTCCGTCCCGGTTATAGTATTTGTCGTCAAAGTTGAACAGCTCCACCCGGAGAATGGGCCGCTCCAGATAATAGTGAATTCCGTCCGCCTCCTCCCGGAATGTCAGGGCATACCAGGTCTCCCGGCCCTCCCGGAAGTCCCAGTGGACCCCCACGCCTCCGCTCTCCAACCGGTAGACGTCCAGCGTGTAGTCCTCGCCGTCCATGGGGATACAGGTCCAGGTGGTCAGGGCCCAGATCCCCCCCGCCAGCACCGCGCAAACCGCCGCCGCGATGGCAGCGCCCTTGAGCCGGGCTTTCCATTTGGTTTTTTTCCATTCCTCGGAAATCTTCTCCACCGCCGCCGCGTCGTCGGCGGCGGTTTTTTCCGCCTCCGGCAGCGGCGCGTCCATGGCCGCCAGGGTCGCCCGGCAGTCTTTACAGGTTTTCAGGTGCGCCTCCACCGCCGCCCGGCTCCGCTCGGAGCACACGTTGTCGTGGTACAGCGGCAGCAGGTCCTGCACGATCTCATGGTCCAGCTGGTCCATCGAATCCCTCCTTCAATTTCTGCCGGGCCCGGAAGTAGGTCACCCGGGCCCAGGACTCCGTCTTGCCGAAGAGCTCGGCGATCTGGGCAAAGGGCAGCTCCCCGAAGGTCCTGAGGGAGAACACCTCCTTGTAGGGCTCCGGCAGGTCGTGGAGCAGCCGGTGGAGCCGCCTGGCGGCGTCCCGGTCCGCGAAGCCGCTCTCGATCCCATCGTCCCCCGGCTCCCGGTCCAGCTCTCCCCGGCGCTTGCGCTCCCGGCACAGGGCCAGGTACTGGTTCCGGGCGATCTGGCACAGCCACACCCGCAGCTGGCACTCCCCCCGGAACTCCTCGATGGCGGAGAGCGCCCGGAAGAAGGTCTCCTGGGTGACCTCCTCCGCCGTGTGGGGGTCCCGGCTCAGCGCCAGGATATAGCGGTACACGTCGGCGAAATACTGCCGGTACACCGCCTCAAAATCGGGCATGTCTCTCCCCCCTCTCTGCCATAGGATGCGCA
>CAJFNE010000203.1 GCA_904393855.1 uncultured Oscillibacter sp.
CTGATCCGCAATGCCCTCCGTCACCAGCACCCGCCCGTCGTCCGTCACCAGGATCAGGTCAAAGTCCCGCTGGCTGCCGCGCCAGAAGTCCAGGGCCCGCTCCTCCCCCATGACGAACAGCGCCGTGGAGAAGGCGTCGCACATGGTGCCGCTTCCCGGCCGGGTGGTTCCGGTTCCCCCAGCGGTATCGGCATCCGCCACCACGGTGACAGAGATCAGCTCGCTGTCGGCGGGATAGCCTGTGGCCGGGTCCAGGATGTGGTGATAGGTCCGCCCGTTCTCCTCAAAATACCGCTGATACCCGCCGGAGGTGACGGCAAAGGCGTTCTCCAGCCCCACCAGCCCCACGTACTGCTGCTGATCCGGGTACTGGGGGTCCTGAATCCCCACCCGCCAGGGGTCGCCGTCCGGCCGGGTCCCCCAGGCCAGTACGTTGCCTCCCAGGGACACCCAGCCCCGCTCCGCCCCCTGAGCGGCGAACAGTGCCGCCAGGCAGTCGGAGGCATAGCCCTTGGCGATGCCTCCCAGGTCGATGGACTGCCTCGCGTCCAGTGTGATAAAGTCCCCATCCTCGCCGCTCTCCAGGGTGATCCGGTCGCTGCCCACCAGCGGAAGCAACTCCGCCAGCTCCTCCGAAGAGGGCACCCGCTGGTTCTCCCCCGTGAAGCCCCAGGCGTCTACCAGCGGCGCCACGGTGATGTCGAAGCATCCCTCCGTCTCCGTCGTGTAGCCGCAGGCGGCGGCCGTCAGCGCGTACAGCGTCTCGCTGGCCTCCACCCGCTCCCCGGCCCGCTCATTCAGTTGGGACACCTCGCTGGCCGGGTCCGTCTTGGACAGCAGATCCTCCAGCCGCTGGATCTCCTCCACCGCCGTCTGGACGATATCCCCGGCCCCCTCGCCGTAGAGGGTAAACTCCATCACGGTATCCATCGCGATGACCTGCCGGGTCACCGGGGTCTCCCCCTGTTGATTCGCGCAGGCTGTCATCATCAGCAGTGCCAGGCATACCGCCAGCCATTTCACCTGTTTCATATCATAACCTCATCCTGTTACGGGCGTTTACAGTCCTTCCGGAAAACTCCTCCTGCGGCACTCCGCAAAGGGTCCCCATTTGCCCGTTTGGTGGGTAGTATAGCATATTTCCCGCCATATCTCAACCAGAATTCGTCCGCCAGCCGCCTCTCCCCCGGTATTCCTCCGTGCGCCTCATTCCATCAGGCAAAAATCGAAAAGGCTCTTGACAAATCGGCAAAGCTCTGATAAAATGTTTTTTGTTCTCGCGGGCATAGCTCATCTGGTAGAGCGCCACCTTGCCAAGGTGGAGGTAGCGAGTTCGAGCCTCGTTGCCCGCTCCAAGCTCAAGCAGGACACCCAGTGCTGGGTGTCCTGTTTTTTTCGTCAGAAAGCGAACTCGCTGCCTCCACCCCGCACACGATGTTTCCTGCTTTACCCCCTGCTCCTCATTTACACAGTTTCCCCGGAAAGCGGTCCAAATAAAGCTAAGAAAAAGAAAAACCTCAGAATCCTAAGGATTCTGAGGGTTTGGTGGACGATACAGGACTCGAACCTGTGACCCCCTGCACGTCAAGCAGGTGCTCTAGCCAGCTGAGCTAATCGTCCGAAACGGAACAGTCTCATGATACACGAGACAAGCTGATTTGTCAACTCCTTTCTTGCGTTTTTCCAGGGTTTTTGTTATACTGGTCTCCACAACGACAGGAGGTCATGCGTATGAGACATGTGGCGCTGGTCACGGGGGCGTCCCGGGGGATCGGCCGGGGGATCGCCCTGGAGCTGGCCCGGCAGGGCTGGGATGTGTGCATCAACTATCTCCAGCACCGGGAAGCCGCGGAGCAGACGGCGGCCCAGGTCCGGGCCCTGGGGCAGAACGCCATGGTGGTCCAGGCGGATGTGGCGGACGGCCCGGCGGTGGAGGCCATGGCCCGGCAGGCGGAGGGGGAGCTGGGCCCCGTCTCCCTGCTGGTGAACAACGCCGGCGTCGCCGGGCAGATGCAGTTTCAGGACATCACGGACGAGCAGTGGAACCGCTACTTAGCGGTGAATCTGGGCGGTGCCCGGAACGCCATCCGGGCGGTGCTGCCCCGCATGCTCTCGGAAAAGCGCGGCTGTATCGTGAATATTTCCTCCATCTGGGGGCTGCGGGGGGCCAGCTGCGAGGTGGCCTACGCCTGCACGAAAGCGGCCCTCATCGGTCTGACCCGCTCTCTGGCCCTGGAGCTGGCGCCCTCCGGCATCCGGGTGAACTGCGTGGCACCCGGCGTCATTGACACGGACATGGTGCAGGTCCTGGGGCAGGAGACCCTGCGGGACCTGGCGGCAGAGACCCCCCTGGGGCGGCTTGGGACACCGGAGGACATCGCCTACGCGGTGGCGTTCCTGGCCTCTGACCGGGCCTCGTTTCTCACGGGGCAGGTGCTGGGGGCCGACGGCGGCTTCATCGTGTAAAAGAGCCCGGACGGATAGAAGAGAAGCGCGGAAGTTCCGCGCTTCTCTTTTTGCCTCAGTCGTCGGTGCGGATGCCCCGCTCGATGTCCTGGATGTTGTAGGGGGAGGTCTGGTACACGAAGTAGTTCAGCCAGTTGGAGTAGAGCAGGTGGGCGCAGGAGCGCCAATTCACCACGGGCCTCCGGCTGGGGTCGTCGTCCGGGAAGTAGTTTCGCGGCACCTGGATGTCCAGCCCCGCGGCCCGGTCCCGCATGTACTCATTGCGCAGGGTGTCCCGGTCGTACTCCGCGTGGCCCATGAGGAAGATCTGCCGCCCCTGGTCCGTCTTGATGGCATAGACTCCCGCCTCCGGGGAGGTAGAGAGGACCTTCAGCGACCGCACCGCCTCGATGTCCTCCCGCAGCACCGTGGTGTGGCGGGAGTGGGGGACCCAGAATTCGTCGTCAAAGCCCCGGAAGAGGATGAAGTTGGGGTCCTCCACCGTGTGGCGGAACACGCCGAAGAGCTTCTCCGGCAGCTGCCGCTTGGGGATGCCGTAG
>CAJFNE010000204.1 GCA_904393855.1 uncultured Oscillibacter sp.
GGGAATCGCTTGCCTGCCGCAGGCCGCCAGCATAACTGGACAGCGGAACAGCCGCCAGGCTTGCCAGGATTCTTTGCCCTGGTTTTACGGAATTTTCCACTTACTTATGATGGATTCCCACATCCGTGGTATGCACAGGATACCATGTTGCCTCCGTCCCGCTCATCTCCCCTTCATACATCAAACGTTCCTTCATGATCCATGACTCTTGCCGGTCTCGCCCGCCGGCATGCCGGGAACTCTATCTTTTTCAGTTGCAGTTTCCGCGCAGGGTGTGCTATACTGGGGGAAAATAGAAGCAGCGGAAAGGAGTGCTGGTTTTATGGCCGAGGGAAAGAGCTACTATTCCATTGGAAAAGTCTCCACATTGTGCTGTGTTCCCATTAAGACCCTGCGGTATTACGACAAAATCGGCCTCCTGGTGCCGGAATACCGCAAGGATGAGAGCAAGTACCGCTACTACACGCAGGATCAGATTCTGACCCTGTTCATCATCCGAAAGCTCCGGATGATGGGGATCTCCCTCAAGGAGATCCAGGAGATTATTTCCAGCCGGGATTCCGCTGCCATGGGCCGCTGTATCCAGGAACGGCTGCGGGGAATCCAGCAGAGCATCGAGGAGCTGAACAACCAATACAGCGAGGGCAAGATGCTGCTGGACCGCCTGAATATGGGCCACAATCTCCTCGAAGGTGGACACGCCAGCTGGTCTACGGAGGAGATCCGGGTGGAGGATATCCCCGTGTCCACCGTGCTCTTCACCCGCCGGCTGAAGAAGAACTATAAGAATGCGGACGTATCCGTGGAGCGGTGGCTGGAGCTGTTTCAGATGGTCTCCCAGCAGAAGCTGCGGGTGGTGGGGCCAGTGATCCTGACCTATCACAACAACCCTCTGGAGCAGTTCTTCAAGAAGGACTGCGACCTGGAGATCAGTGTCCAGGTCAACGAGACCCGGGACCGGCCGGAGTGCAAGCAGTTTGGCGGTTTCCGGGCGGTAACTGCCCTGCACATCGGGCGGAATGACGAGATCATCCAGACCCATGTGCGGGCCATCAAATGGCTGAACCAGCAG
This sequence comes from uncultured Oscillibacter sp., assembly GCA_904393855.1. Lineage (GTDB taxonomy): Bacteria > Bacillota > Clostridia > Oscillospirales > Oscillospiraceae > Oscillibacter. The sequence continues at coordinate 1,073 of CAJFNE010000204.1, forward strand.
GGGTTTAACATCAGCGGCCCCATCTCCGAGGAGTACATCGTCTCCCCCGTGGACATCATCAACGAGGAGGACCACATCACCAAGGTCATCATTCCCATCGAAGCCTGACGCAAGCGGCGGAACCCCATGGTCTCCGCCGCCTGCGTCTTCCAACTGAAGCGCCGCCGGGAGAGCTCTCCCGGCGGCGTTTCCATGCGCCTTTTATCCTCTGTGCTGTACCTCGATGATGCGGATGATGCCGTCGTCGCGGTAGGTGTAGAGGTTCGCGGTGTCCGCGTACTTCAGCGCCTGCTCCAGGGTGATCCAGGTCTGGTTATCCCGGTTGTAGCACAGGACGCTGGGGGCCACGGTGTAGCTCCGGCCGCCCACCAGCACGGTGGTCTCGCCGATCCAGGAGCTCCGGGGCACATTGCTCAGCTCCGTCAGCTTCACCATACTGGAGAAGCCCGTCTTGCCGCGGTTGATGGTGGCCGCCACATAGTCGCCCGTCTGGAAAGGATAGCTCATCTTGTAGGCGTCCGTCCGCTTGCCGCCGCTGTCCACGCCGATCTTCTCGATGTACTCCGTGCCGCTCTCGCCGGTCTCCTCGTCATAGGTGGGATTGCGCTCCACCTCCCAGAAGACCCGGCCGTAGATCACCGTGCTGTCCTGATTGCCCCGGAGGACGATCAGGTCCACCTGGTCCGCCCAGTTCACCCGGGCGTACTTGATCTCGCCGCTGGGCACCGTGCCGCTGGTGAGCTGGCTGATGCTGATGAGCTCGCCGTCCATGAAGATCATGACGTTCTCCGCCAGACTTCGGCTGCCCAGCTTCCGGTCCACCACATCCAGGTCGCCGGAGATGCCGCCGCTGAGATTGGACAGGGTCAGCTTCTCCTTAGAGCTGGAGGCGATCCGAACCACACGTCCATGGAAGTCCTCCTCCGCCGTGCCGGCCAGGGTGATCATGGTATTGCCGCAGAACATCTGAATCTTGCCGTCGTCGGAGACCACGCCGATGGCGTTGCCCCGGGCCGTGCTGCCGCTGGGAGACACCGCGCCGGCCACCTGGCCGTCCGCCGTCAGGAGCAGGGTCACCTGGTCTCCCGGCTTGAACTTGGACAGCGTATCCAGCGCCGAGGGCAGCACACTGAACTCCGTGCCGCCCAGCGCCGTGATCTTGGTGGGCGCGCTGGGGTTGGGATCGCAGGACTCATAGTACACCGTCACGCGGGTATCGCAGACCCGAATGGAGTCGGTGGCGGGGTTATAGGTGGCCACGTCGAATTTCCGCAGGGCGTTGGCAGTGGCCAGGGTGCCGTTCTTGTAGATCGCATAGGTGTTGTCCCCCGCCAGAGCCGCGAAGCCCGCAGTGGAGCGGTCCTCGTACACCACCACTGCCGCGGAGGCCGTGCCGGCGTTGCCGCTGGTAAGGGGCAGGAAAGTCAGCGCCTTGCCGTTCATGGAGACCACATGGCCCCGGGCGCCGATCAGGGAGGTGGCGGACACGGGGTGGGCCATATCGTAGGTCTGGTCCGAGGTCCGCATCTTGCCGGTGCTGCCGTCCACGGACACCAGCTCCGTCTCCTCACTGAGGGTATACTGGACGCCGCCCTCGCCGGCGGAGTCCGCCTGCAGGAGATTCACGAACAGCCGTGCCGCCTGGGACCGGGTCAAGGGACTGCTGCCGCTGAGGGTGACCCCCTCCGTCAGCCCCACCTTGGCGCCCATGGCCATGTAGCTGTCCGGCCACACGCCGCCGATCTGGTCCTCCTTGTAGCCCAGGAGCCGCAGCAGGATCGTCACGGCCTGCCCCACAGTGACCGTGCGGTCGGGGTAAAATCTGCCATCCGGATAGCCGGCAATGATATCCTTCCCCTTGGCCGCCATGTTGATGTAGCCGGCGGCCCAGTGGGAGGGCTTTACATCCGGGAA
>CAJFNE010000205.1 GCA_904393855.1 uncultured Oscillibacter sp.
TGGGCCTGGGACTGCTATCGCCGCTTCATCCAGATGTACTCCGACGTGGTCATGGAGGTGGGCAAGAAGTATTTCGAGCAGCTCATCGACCAGATGAAGGCGCAGCGGGGCGTCACCCAGGACGTGGAGCTGACCGCCGAGGACCTGAAGGAGCTGGCCGGCCAGTTCAAGGCTGAGTACAAGGCCAAGGTGGGCTCCGACTTCCCCTCCGACCCCAAGGAGCAGCTGATGGGCGCTGTCAAGGCCGTGTTCCGCTCCTGGGACAACCCCCGGGCCAACGTGTACCGCCGGGACAACGACATCCCCTACTCCTGGGGCACCGCCGTCAACGTGCAGTCCATGGCCTTCGGCAACATGGGTGACGACTGCGGCACCGGCGTGGCCTTCACCCGGAACCCCGCCACCGGCGAGAAGAAGCTCTTCGGCGAGTTTTTGACCAACGCCCAGGGCGAGGACGTGGTGGCCGGCATCCGGACCCCCATGCCCATCAGCCAGATGGCGGAGAAGTTCCCCGCCGCTTTCTCCCAGTTTGAGGAAGTCTGCAGGATCCTGGAGAACCACTATCACGACATGCAGGACATGGAGTTCACCGTGGAGAGCGGCAAGCTCTACATGCTCCAGACCCGCAACGGCAAGCGCACCCCCGCCGCCGCTTTGAAGATCGCCTGCGACCTGGTGGACGAGGGGATGATCGACCAGAAGCAGGCGGTGGCCATGATCGACCCCCGCACCCTGGACACCCTCCTGCACCCCCAGTTTGACGCCGCCGCGCTGAAGAAGAGCGACGCCATCGGCAAGGCCCTGGGCGCCTCCCCCGGCGCGGCCAGCGGCAAGGTGGTCTTTACCGCCGAGGACGCCAAGGTCTGGGCCGAGCGGGGTGAAAAGGTGATCCTGGTCCGGCTGGAAACCTCTCCCGAGGACATCGAGGGCATGAAGGCCGCCCAGGGCATCCTGACGGTCCGGGGCGGCATGACCTCCCACGCGGCCGTGGTGGCCCGGGGCATGGGCAAGTGCTGCGTCTCCGGCTGCGGCGACATCACCATGGACGAGGAGAACAAGCAGTTCACCCTGGCCGGCAAGACCTATCATGAGGGCGACTGGATCTCCCTGGACGGCTCCACCGGCAGCATCTATGACGGCGCCATCCCCACGGTGGACGCCTCCATCGGCGGTGAGTTCGGCCGGGTCATGGGCTGGGCGGATCAGTACCGCCGCCTGAAGGTCCGCACCAACGCGGACACCCCTCACGATGCCGCCCAGGCCCGCACTTTCGGCGCCGAGGGCATCGGCCTGTGCCGGACCGAGCACATGTTCTTCAACGAGGACCGCATCCCCGCCATCCGGGAGATGATCTGCTCCGACACCGGCGAGCAGCGGGCCAAGGCCCTCAGCAAGCTGGAACCCATGCAGCAGAGTGACTTCGAGGGCATCTACGAGGCCATGGAGGGCCTGCCTGTCACCATTCGTTTCCTGGACCCCCCCCTGCACGAGTTCGTTCCCACCGAGGAGGCGGACATCGCTCAGCTGGCCAAGGACATGGGCAAAACTGTCTCTGAGATCAAGGCCATCATCGCCGGCCTCCACGAGTTCAACCCCATGATGGGCCACCGGGGCTGCCGTCTGGCGGTCACCTATCCGGAGATCGCCGCCATGCAGACCCGGGCCGTCATCAAGGCCGCGCTGAACGTCCAGGCCAAGCACCCCGACTGGAACATGGTCCCCGAGATCATGATCCCCCTGGTGGGCGAGGCCAAGGAGCTGGCCTACGTGAAGAAAGTCGTGGTGGAGACCGCTGACGCCATCATCAAAGAGGCGGGCTCTGACATGAAATATCTGGTAGGCACCATGATTGAGATTCCCCGGGCCGCCATCACCGCCGACGAGATCGCCAAGCACGCGGACTTCTTCTCCTTCGGCACCAACGACCTGACTCAGATGACTTTCGGCTTCTCCCGTGACGACGCCGGTAAGTTCCTGGACGCCTACTACGACAAGAAGATCTACGAGAACGACCCCTTTGCCAAGCTGGACCAGACCGGCGTGGGCAAGCTGGTGGACATGGCCTGCAAGCTGGGCCGCTCCACCAACCCCGACCTGCATCTGGGCGTGTGCGGCGAGCACGGCGGCGACCCCTCCAGCGTGGAGTTCTTCCACCGCACGGGCCTGGACTACGTGTCCTGCTCTCCTTTCCGGGTGCCCATCGCGCGCCTGGCCGCCGCCCAGGCCGCCATCAAGGACGGACAGTAATCCCCCGATCTCTCCCATAAAGCAAACCGGACCGCCCGATGGGCGGTCCGGTTTTTGTATCTCAATCAGTTCCCGGCGGGCAGGAAAGGCCGGAGGATGCCCGCCACCGCGGGGATGGGCATGGTCTGGAGGTAGATGCGGCCGGGGCCGGTGATGACGGTGTTAAAGATCCCCTCACCGCCGAAGACCATGTTCTTCACCCCGGGCACCGTCTGGATATCCATGGAGCAGGTGGCCTCCATGGCCGCGAGGTACCCCGTGTCCACCACGATGGACTGGCCCGGCGCCAGGTCATACTCCACCACATGGCCGTCGAATTCCGTAAAAGCGATGCCGCTGCCGGAGAGCTTCTGCATGATGAAGCCCTCGCCGCCGAACACGCCGGAGCCCAGCTTCTTCTGGAAGAACACGGACAGCTGCACGCCGCCCTCACTGGCCAGGAAGCCGCTCTTCTGCACGATCAGCTCCCGGCCCGGCCCGATCTCAAAGGCTCGGATGCTGCCGGGAAAGCTGGAGGCAAAGGCGATCATGCCGGGGCCGCCCTGGGCGGTGTAGCGGTTCTGGAAGATGGAGTCCCCGGAAAACATGCGGCCCAGGGCCTTACCCAGTCCGCCGTTGGTGGAGGTCTCCATCTTCATATTGGGGCTCATCCAGCTCATGCTGCCCCGTTCCGTGATCATGCTCTCGCCGGCACCCAGCTGGCAGATCACCACCGGCAGGGTGTCGCCCTGAATCT
>CAJFNE010000206.1 GCA_904393855.1 uncultured Oscillibacter sp.
AACGGGACCTGCCCGCCCAGTCCCACCTGTCGGAGAACCTGGCGGAGATGGAGTGGGTCCGCCGGCTGCACCCGGACTGTCAGCAGTACTGGGAGGCCTATGCCAAGTATGGCCTCTGGAACGACCGCACCCTGATGGCCCACTGCGTCTGGTCCGACGGGCGGGAGCGGGCGGCCATGCGGGACGCCGGCGTCACCGTGGTCCACTGCGCGGACTCCAACCAGGATCTGTGCTCCGGTTTTGCCCCGGTGCGGGTGATGCTGGACGAGGGCCTGAAGGTCGCCCTGGGCAGCGACGTAGCCGGCGGAGACCGGCTCAGCATGTTCGACGCGGTGGCCGCGGCCATCCGGGCCTCCAAGGCCCGCCGCATCCTGGACAACTGGCAGACGGACTTCCTGACGGTGCCGGAGGCCTGGTATCTAGGCACCTCCGCCGGGGCGGCCTACTTCGGGGACACGCCGGGCTTTGCCCCGGGGAATCCCCTCCACGCCATTGTGCTGGCGGACGACCAGCTGCCCGCGCCTCATCCGCTGACTCTGGCGGAGCGGCTGGAGCGGTGCGTGTACCGCCGTCAGCCGGACGCCATCCGGGCGGTGTGGAGCGCCGGGCGGAAGATCTATGAGGCATAACAAAAAGAGAGCCTTTCGGCTCTCTTTTTTGATTTCTGTCCAGGCCCGGCGCGTCACTCCGCCTCCCGAATGAACTCGCTCTGCAGGTCGAAGATGTGATTCAGGGGCCCCCGGCCCTGGCCCAGGTCCAGCATGGCCCCCAGGGCGCCGGAGATATACGCCTTGCTCCGCCGCACAGACTCCTGCAGGTCAAAGCCCTTGGCCAGGTTGGAGGCGATGGCACTGGAGAGGGTGCAGCCGGTGCCGTGGGTGTTGGGGTTGTCGATCCGCTTCCCCGCAAACCAGGTGCTCTTCCCATCCGCGTACAGCAGGTCGTTGGCGTCGTTCAGGTCGTGGCCGCCCTTGCACAGCACGGCGCAGCCGCTGTCCTCGCTGATCCGCTTCGCGGCGGCCTCCATGTCCTCCCGGCTGCGGATGGCCATGCCGGAGAGAATCTCCGCCTCCGGGATGTTGGGGGTGATCACCGTCGCCAGGGGCAGCAGCCGAGTCCGGAGGGCGTCCACGGCGTCCTCGGAGATCAGCCGGTCCCCGGAGGTGGCCACCATCACCGGGTCCACCACCAGGTTTTTCGCCCCGTACTCCTGGAGCTTGTCGGCGATGACGTTGATCAGAGGGATGCTGGACACCATGCCCGTCTTTACCGCGTCTGGGAAGATGTCCGTGAACACGCAGTCCAGCTGCTCCGCCAGAAAGTCCGGGGTACTCTCCACGATGCTCTTGACGCCGGTGGTGTTCTGGGCCACCAGGGCCGTGATCGCGCAGGTGGCGAACACGCCGTTGGCGGTCATGGTCTTGATGTCGGCCTGGATTCCGGCGCCTCCGCTGGGGTCGGTCCCCGCGATGGATAATGCTGTCTTCATGAGTCTCTCCTCTTTCCTCGCATTATGTTTCTATAGCGACGGAAGGTGGTGCCCCCAATCCGCCGCTGCAGGCCGCACTGGAGAGCGCGGCCCTGCTGCTGTTCTCAGCGGACCAGGTCCGCCGCCGCGTACCGCAGCTCCCGGGCCGCCGCCTGGATGTCCTCCGCCGAGAAGATTGCGGAGACCACGGCGATACCCGCCATGCCGCATCCACGCAGCTCCCCCAGGTTTTCCCGGGTAATGCCGCCGATAGCCACGGCGGGGATGGCGACGCTGGCGCAGATGGTCCGCAGCTCCTCCGCGGTGATGCGGATGGCGTTTTGCTTCGTGGGGGACGGGAACACCGCCCCCACGCCCAGGTAGTCCGCTCCGGCGGCCTCCGCCGCCTGAGCCTGGGCCACGGTCTTGGCCGTGGCGCCCACGATCATCCCCTGCCCCACGCGCTCCCGGACGGAGCGGACCGGCAGGTCCTCCGCCCCCACATGGACGCCGTCGGCGCCGCTGGCCAGCGCCGCGTCCACATCGTCGTTGAGAATCAGAGGTACCCCGTACCGATGGCACAGGGCCCGGACCTCCCCGGCCTCCCGAACCAGGTCCTCTCCGCTCATCCGCTTCTCCCGCAGCTGCACCAGGGTGACCCCCCCGGCCAGGGCGGACTCGATCTGCTCCAGCAGGGTCTGCCGCCCCACCCAGGCCCGGTCCGTCACCGCGTACAGCAGCAGGTTGTCCCGGTCAAATTTCATGCTGTGGTCTCCCCTTTCTCAAACGCGGCCAGATAGGCCGCCGGGTCCGGGCAGGTCATCAGGCCGCTCATAACGCAGCCCCCCGCCGCCCCGGCCGCCCGTACGGCCCGGAAATTCTCCGGCGCAATGCCGCCGATGGCATAGACGGGAATCCCCACGGCGGCGCAAACCTCCCGGAGGAAGTCCAGCCCCCGTCCCGGCGTCCCGGCCTTGCAGGCGGTGTCAAAGATATGCCCGGCGGTAATATAGGTGCAGCCCAGCGCCTCCGCCTCCCGGGCCTCCGCGACGCTGTGGCAGGAGGCCCCCAGGCGGCGGAAGGCCGCCCGCTTCCCCTCCGGCAGGGCCCGCAGGAGGGGCAGGGGCAGGTGGAGCCCCTCCGCCCCCAGGTCCGCCGCCGCGTCCGGGAAGCTGTGGAGGATGCAGGGCACAGCCTGCCGCCGGCAGAGTTCCAGGACCCGCTCCGCCAGGCGGCGGTAGTCCGCCTCCGGCAGGTCCTTCTCCCGCAGGATGATCCCGGCGGGCCCGGCCGCCGCGATCCGGTCCAGCCGGGTCCAAAAGTCCTCCCGGCACAGCTGCCGGTTCGTGACACAGAGGATCTCAGACATACAGGTAGTCGTTCAGCACCGGCTGCAGGCCCTCGCCGGTCATGTCCTGATACATGGCGGAGAGGCTGCGGGCGTCGTCGATCTCGAACTGCTCGTCCCC
>CAJFNE010000207.1:0-1247 GCA_904393855.1 uncultured Oscillibacter sp.
TTTCCCGCCATTCAGAGTTGATTTTTCCCTTGAAATCTGGTATTCTAAGACATCGAAATGCCATGCCGCCTGTTGTGGGAGCCCTGACCGGCCCTCCGTCCGAAAGGGCAGCTGCGGCAGAAAGGGATGATCTCGTTACTTATGAGTGTTTTGATTCGGAATGGCCTGGTGATCGACCCGCGGAACCAGGTGCAGGCGAAGCTGAACCTGCTGCTGCGGGATGGCAAGGTGGCCGCCGTGACGCCGGAGGAGCCGGAGGCCGACCAGGTGATCGATGCCGCCGGAAAGATTGTGGCGCCCGGCTTTGTGGACATCCATATGCATGAGGACCCGGTGGGACCCGACGGCCGCCTGGTTCGGGACGACGCCACCGCCATCTTCCCCTGCATGCTGCGGATGGGCGTCACCACAGTACTGGCGGGCCAGTGCGGGCTGAACCAGTACGACCCCGGCGACTACCTGGACCTCATCGACCGGGACGGCGCCGCCGTCAACGTGGCGATGCTGGCGGGCCACGCCTATATCCGGGAGTCCTGCGGCCACCTGGACAAGTACACCACCGTCAGCGAGGAGGAGCTCCAGCACATGGAGGCGGCCGTTGCCAAGGCCCTGGACCGGGGGTGCTTCGGCGTCTCCTACGGCATCCGCTACGTGCCGGGCATCGACCGGCGGGAGCTGGAGCGGACCGCGGCGGTCTGCAGGGCGCAGGACAAGCTGATCGCCGCCCACATCCGCAGCGACGCCGCCGAGGTCTTTGACGCGGCCCGGGAGTTCCTGGACGTGGGGGAGGCCCTGGGCCTGCCGGTGCAGGTTTCCCACATCGGCTCCATGGCGGGCTTCGGCCAGATGGAGGAGTTCCTGCGCCTGGTGGATACGTACCGCATGAACGGCCTGCGGGTCAGCTGCGACTGCTACCCCTACTATGCCTTCTCCACCACCATCGGCTCCACCACCTATGACGAGGGCTGGCTGGAGCGGTACCACTGCGGTTATGACGTGGTGGAGCTGTGCGAGGGCAAGTACAAGGGCCGGCGCTGCACGAAGGAGATCTTCGACGAGGTGCGGCGGGACCAGCCGGAGTGTCTCACTGTCTGCTATGTGATGAAAGAGGCGGACGTGGATATGGCCCTGCGCCATCCGGGCGTCATGCTGGGCAGCGACGGGATCATGAACTACGGTCAGGGCCATCCCCGGGCCGCCGGCTCCTTCCCGCGGCTGCTGGCCCAGTTCGTTCGGACGGGCAAGCT
>CAJFNE010000207.1:1308-4215 GCA_904393855.1 uncultured Oscillibacter sp.
GGGCTGACCCGGAAGGGCAGCCTCCAGGTGGGCGCCGACGGGGACGTGGTGATCTTTGATCCGGAGCGGGTCCAGGACCACGCCACCTTTGACCGGCCCACCACGCCGGGCGAGGGCATCGACTACGTCTTCCTCGGCGGCGAGCTGGCCGCCCGGGACTGCCGCGTGGTGCGGGGGGACCTGGGCCGCTCCGTCCGTAAGTGATCTTTTGACTCCGCGGCAGGTGTGTGGCCGCAAAAAATAACGCGCCATTGCGGCGCAGGGAGGTTTTTCCATGGAATATGGGTTTTGGTCGGTTGTCCCCCCTCTGGTGACAATCATTCTGGCGCTGGCTATCAAGAATGTGTTCATCGCCCTGATCATCGGCATTTTTCTGGCCTCGTTCGTACTGGCGGACTTCAACCTGTTCAACGGCATCAACGACACGTTCTACGGGCTGGTCCAGACCTTTGAGAGCAGCGGCAATACGATTGTCCTCATGTCCATGCTGCTGATCGGCGCGCTGATCTACCTGATCGAGCGCTCCGGCGGCATTGAGGGCTTCGTGGATATCATGGTGCGCAAGCGGGGCATCATCAAGTCCCGGCGGGCCGCCGCCTTCTTCACCTGGCTGCTGGGCATTGTGGTGTTCACCTCCGGCTCCCTGAGCTGCATGGTCACCGGCTCTGTGGCCCGCCCCCTGAACGACAGCATGAAGGTCTCCCACGAGAAGGCGGCTTTCCTGGTACATACCACCTCCACGCCCTGGTGCGTGCTGTTCCCCTTGAGCGGCTGGCTGGCTTCCATGACCGGCTACCTTACCTCCGGCGGTGTGCCGGAGGCGGAGGCCATCACCGTCCTGATCCAGTCCATCCCCCTGAATTTCTACTGCATCATCGCGGTGGTGTTCGCCCTGCTGACCACGATCCTCCCCCTGGATTTCGGTCCCATGAAGAAGGCGGAGCAGCGAGCTGCGGCCACCGGCCAGCTGGACGATCCCGCCACCGCCGCCCACGACGCCAAGGAGACGGTGACGCCCCCCAGCAACGTGACACCCCGGGCCAAGAACATGCTGATCCCCATGGTGGCGATGGTGGGCACGATCCTGGCGGTGCTGCTGGTGACCGGCGGCGGCAACCCCACCCAGGGAGACGGCATGCAGGCCCTGCTGTGGGGCTGCATGATCTCCGTGCTGGTGATCTCCGCCATGTGTATGGTGGAAAAGCTCTTCACCCTGGACCAGCTGATCAACGAGATCATGCACGGCATGAGCACCATGCTGCCCATCGCCTGTGTGCTGCTGTTTGGCTTTACCATGGGCACCAGGGTCGGCAGCCTGGACACCGGCAACTACCTCTCCTCCATCTTCATGGACTTCCTGACGCCGGCTCTGCTGCCGCTGCTGACGTTCATCATCTCCATGCTGCTCTCCTTCGCCACCGGCACCTCCATGGGCACTATGGCCATCATGGCGGTAATCGCGCTGCCCATGGCCATCAATATGGGTGTCAGCGTCCCCCTGGTGGCGGGCGCCCTGTGGGGCGGCTCTATCTTCGGCGACCACTCCTCCCCCATCTCCGACACCACCATTATGTCCTGCGCCACCACGGGCTGCAATATCATCGACCACGTGAAGACCCAGATACCCTACGTGGCGGCATTTGCTGGGATTTCCATGATCCTCTACGTGATCATGGGCTTCGTAATGTGAGCATCTGTTGGATACGAGTCCAGGCGCCCTCCCGGCCGGGAGGGCGTCTTCCGTCTCTGCAGGGCGGAAAAAGTTTTATTTTCAGTGGTCAGACCCCTTGATTAATTGTGTGACATCTGCTAAGATACAGGTATTGGAATCCGGCGAAATCAAGACAGGAGGAATGGATATGAAAATCGGTCTTTTGGGCTGCGGCGCCATGGGCAGCCTGTACGGCGGTTATCTCAGCAAGGTACATGAGGTCTATGTCTGCGACGTGTGGAAGGAGCACATCGAGGCGATCAAGGCCAACGGCATTCAGCTGGACGAGCCGGAGGGAAATACGGCGGTCTTCACTCCGAAGCTGGCCACCACGGACCCCAACGAGATCGGCCCCGTGGACCTGATGATCGTGTTCGTCAAGTACATGCTGCTGGAGGACGCCCTGAAGAACGCCAAGTCCATGATCGGCAAGGACACCATCGTGCTGTCCCTGCAGAACGGCATCGGCAACTATGACGAGATTGCCAAGGTGGTTCCCGAGGAGCAGATCTGCTGCGGCACCACCGCCCACGGCTGCACGTTCCTGGGGCCCGGCCATGTGCGTCATACCGGCCGCGGCGTCACGAATGTGGGCACCCTGAAGGGACCCTTCTCCAACGCCCAGAAGGTGGCCGAGGCTCTGCGCCAGGCTGGATTTGAGGCGGAGGCCCACGAGAATGTGATGCAGCTGATTTGGCACAAGCTGTTTGCCAATATCGCCATCAACGCCATCACCGCCCTGCTGGATCAGCCCAACGCCACTGTGGCGGAGAATCCCTATGAGCACACCCTGGCGGAGAACATGGTCCGGGAGGCCGTGGCCGTGGCCAACGCCTCCGGCTGCCACTTCGATGTGGACGCGGAGCTGAAAAATGCCTTTGACGTGGCCATCGCCACCGGCACGAACCGCTCCTCCATGCTCCAGGACGTGACCCGCCAGCGGGAGACTGAGATCAAGATCATCAACGGCGCCGTGGTAAAGACCGGCAAGGAGACCGGCATCCCCACGCCCTACAACGAGGTGATCTGCCAGCTGATCGAGGCCAAGCAGTCTTTCTATCTGAAGAAATAAGATCAAACAGCGGCGCCTCCCCCATGCGGGGGAGGCGCTTTTTTGCTGAATTCCTTTACTTTTTAACCAGCCCGCCGGCGTAGGGGGCCATCTCCAGCCGGATGAAGTAGCCCTGGTCGTGGTC
>CAJFNE010000208.1 GCA_904393855.1 uncultured Oscillibacter sp.
GATATATTCCTCCAGGCACAGGTCCAGCTCCTGCATCTCCCGGGCCGCCGCGCGGCCCACATAGCGGTAGTGCCAGGGCTCGTAGATGATGCCGGTGATCTCGCTTTTCCCGCTGGGATACCGCAGGACGAAGCCGTATTCCCAGCTGTGCTCCATCAGCCACCGCTGCACCTGGGTATCCTCCTGGGCCTCATCCAGGTGCTGGTAGGAGGTGTCGACAATGTCCAGGGCCAGGCCCGTCTGATGCTCGCTGGTGCCGGGCTCCGCCACCACGGTGCCCGCCTCCGCCACGGCGCTCTCGTAGGACAGCCCCTCCGCCAGCAGGCGCTGGATCTTGTTCTCATACAGCTCCCGCTGCTTCTCCTGAGTCCGGTAGGAGGAGCAGATCGTGGGGTCCAGCCCCGCCGCCCGGCAGGCGTCCAGCATCTCCTGCAGATCCGGGTAAGCCCTGGCATCCACCGCGTGGCCGTGCTCCAGGTCTGTCAGTGTGGGGGCGTATCCGTCGGGGACCGGGTTCCAGCGGTTCACCAGCAGGAGCTGCCAGTCGTCCGGAGAGACGGCGCTGAGCGCGGCTGGGGGTTCCGCAGGCTCCACGGGTTTCACGGGTTCCGTGGACTCCGCAGACTCCAGGGAGGCCATGGGGACTTCGTCGGTGCCGCTGGCATACGTGGCGAAGCAGCCGGCGGAGACCAGCAAGCCCAGCCAGATGCCCCACAGGGAGCAGCGCATCCTGAGACTGCGTTTCCTGCGCCGCCGTCTGCGGGTATGTACAGTGCCGGTTTTCTCCTTGGTAGACATAAGGACGCCTCCTTTCCGCCGGTCCCACGGGAACCGGTTCTATCTTAATAAACGTTGGAAAGGCGCAAAAAGTTTCAAAATGCGACTGAAAAATTTTGCATTATTTTGCGCCGCTTGCGCCGCGGAGGAGAGCGCCGGGTGCGGCCCATCCGCAAAAGGGGAGAGGGATGGGGAGCAGGCGAAAAGCCCGGCGGGGGACGACCGTCCCCTGCCGGGCTCTTGACCGTTTCGATTGCGGTCACTGCGCATCCGCTGCGATATCTGTGGTGGCCTTGCGGGAGGGCAAGGTATAGAGCAGGGCGGCCAGCAGCACGGTGGCCGGCACGCTGAGGATGACCCCGAAGCTGCCGGAGAGTCCCTGCATGATGGAGATGGCGATGTTGTTGGAGTTGATGATCTGCAGCCAGGGCAGGTCGTAGGCGTAGTCCAGCACCAGTATGGAGACGCTGCCGCCCGCGAAGGCCAGGATCAGGGTGTTGGAGTCGGTGCCCATCATGTCCCGGCCCACCCGCATCCCGGCCCGGAACAGCTCCCGCCGGGTGATGTCCGGGGTCTGGGCCTGGATCTCCGCCATGGCGCTGGCGATGGACATGCCCACGTCCATCATGGCCCCCAGGGCGGAGATCAGGAGACCGGAGAACAGCAGCCCGCCCACCTGGATGCCGGAGGTGCTCCACAGGGACATGAGGCTCTCAATGTCGCTGACATTCCAGCCGGTGACGCCGGTGGAGAAAGAGAAGAAAGAGGCGAACAGCCCCGCCATCACCACGCCGGCCACGGTGCCGCCGGTGGCCACCAGAGTCTTCCGGGTGGCCCCGCCCAGCAGCCACATGGATACCACCGCCGTGACGGCGCACACCAGCACGGCGCTCCAGAAAGGGGACCAGCCCCGGTACACCATGGGCAGGTACACCCAGATGATGCACACGAAAGTGAAGATCAGGCTCAGGGCCCCCTTGGCCCCCTGCCAGCCGCCGATCAGGCACAGGGCCAGCAGGTACAGCAGCACGAAGCAGATGATCTGGAACTCCCGGTCCTGGGAGTAGACGCTGGAGACCACCGTGTCCCCGGCCACGCTCTGCATGACCACCACCCGCATCCCCACGGTGCAGGGGGCGCCGAAGAGGAAGCCGGCGCTGGAGGTGGTCTCGATCTCCTGGCCCTCCAGCTCCCCGGAGGTCATGCGGACCCGGACCACCTGCTCCCCCACCCGGGTGCCGTTGGGCTGCAGGTTGTCCTGGAGGATCTCCGTCACCACGCCCTTCTCAAAGGTCTGTCCCTCCCGGGAGACCAGGGGGACCTTGTCCACCTGGTTCAGGCGGACCACCAGTAGCAAAAACAGTGCCAGCAGCACCAGGGGCGGAATCCAGCGCTTCCAGTCGAATCGTTGTGTCATGTGCTTCAAGGGAACGGACCTCATTTCTTTCAGAATCAAACAGAGTCTCTCCGCAGGGCATGCCCTGCGGAGAGACCAGGGGAATGCGTCGGGAATCAGCCCAGCTTGGTCAGGGCGTAGTCCGCGCTGAAGGCGGTGACGGTGCTGCCGGTCAGCAGGCCGTTGTTCCGGGCATAAGTCATGCCCTGGGAGAGGGTGGCGTTCCGGGCGGCGCCGTCCTTGCCCTGCACCGCGGCGTAGCGGGTCAGCATGGCGGCGAACTGGGCCTGGGAGATGATCTCGTCCGGGGCGAAGCTGCTGTCCGTGACACCGTTCACGATGCCCTGGGCCTGGGCCCAGGCCACGGCGCTCTGGTAGTCGGCGCCGGCGGCCACGTCGGAGAAAGTGACGGAAGCGGACACGGCGGGACGGCCGGCGTCGTCGTACAGGCGCTGGACGGCCTCGGCCCGGGTCAGGGGAGCGGTCAGGCTCTCGCTCTCGCCGGTCTTGCGGATGGTGAAGGTCTCGTCGATCTTCTCCGTCTGGCCGTCAGCGGTCAGCTGATAGGTGTCGATGGAGAAAGAGGTGGCGCTCATGGTGATGACGGACCAGCTGGGCAGCCAGTTCTGGCTCCGCTCGGCGATGTAGTCCTGCTGGGCGGAGATCAGCTCGTAGTACTTGGAGCCGGAGGCGGAGTTGGCGCTCATGT
>CAJFNE010000209.1 GCA_904393855.1 uncultured Oscillibacter sp.
GCCGCCGCTCATGGAGCGCAGGATGGTCTTTCCTCCCTGGCCGCTGCGGATGTCATACTCCTCAATCAGCTGGTCCGCGTAGCGGTCGAACTGGCTGTAATCCAGGATGCCGCCCTTGGCAAAGGGCTCCCGGTAGTATTTGCGCAGCGCCAGGTTCTGCGCAAGGGTGAAGTCCAGAAAGACGCCCACGCCCTGGCGATCCTCCGGGATATAGGAGAGACCAGCCTCCACCCGCTGGCGGATGGTGTGATGGGTGATGTCGCTGCCGCAGAGCTTGATGGCGCCGCTGTGGGCGGGCATCATACCGGCGATGGCGTCCGCCAGCTCCCCCTGGCCGTTGCCGGAGACGCCGGCGATGGCAAAGATCTCGCCGCCCCGGATCTGGAAGGACACATCCTTGACCACCTCGAACTTGTTGGCGTTGCGGACGGTGAGATGCTCCACCTCCAGCACGGTGTCCCGGTACTGGGGGGCGGCCTTGTTGGCGGAGAACTCCACCTGGCGGCCCACCATCAGGTTCGCCATCTCCTGGGAGGAGGTGGACTGCACGTCCAGCACATCCACCAGCTTGCCCCGGTGGAGGATGGCGCAGCGGTCGGCGATCTTCCGAATCTCCTCGATCTTATGGGTGATCAGGATGATGGTCTTGCCGTTTTTGCGCAGCTCCCCGATGATCTTCAGCAGGAAGTCGATCTCCTGGGGTGTCAGGACGGCGGTGGGCTCGTCAAAGATCAGGATGTCAGCCTCCCGGTAGAGCATCTTCAAAATCTCCACCCGCTGGCAGACGGACACCGGCAGATCCTCGATCTTGTCCGTGGGGTTGACCTCCAGGCCGTACCGCTTGGACAGCTCCGCAATCTGGCGGTTGGCCGTCTTCATATCCACGCAGGGCAGAACGCCCAGCACACGCTTCATAGGCTCCATGCCCAGCACGATGTTCTCCGCCACAGTGTAGTTGCTCACCAGCTTGAAGTGCTGATGGACCATGCCGATGTTGTGGGCGTTCGCATCGTTGGAGGAGCGGAAAGTCACCTTCTCGCCCCGGATGAGGATCTCGCCGCTGTCCGGTTCATACATGCCGAAGAGCATACTCATCAGCGTGGATTTGCCGGCGCCGTTTTCCCCCAGCAGGGCGTAAACCTCGCCCTCCTTGACCTGGATGGTGACATCGTCGTTGGCGACAATCCCGGGAAAGCGCTTGGTGATATGGCGCATTTCCACAATGTAGTCTTCCATGGATCTACCCCCGTCCCTGATTTCTCAATTGAGATGCGCTGCCCCCTCCGTCAGGAATGGCGGGAGGGGCAGCGCAAATCACATGGCTGTTTATTTGATGCACCGCCAGGCAGTTTCCAGCGCCACCTCCATCATCTCGTGGAAAGACTCCTGCCGATCCTCGGCAGAGAGGGCCTCCCCGGTGTAGAGATGGTCGGAGACGGTCAGGATGCTCAGCGCTTTCTTGTGGCAGGCCGCGGCGGTCCAGTAGAGGCCGGCGGTCTCCATCTCAATGCACAGATGGCCCAGCTCCCGCGCCTTCGTGTTGAGCACGTCGGTGGGATAGTAGAAGTGATCGCTGGTATAGACCGGGCCCACCTTGGCGGAGACGCCCAGTTCCTTGGCGGCGCTTACGGCCTGCTCCAGCATGCCGTAATCCGCCACGGGGGCCAGCAGGCCGGGCATGCCGAATGCGGCGCCATAGTTGGAGTTGGTGGACGCGGCCATGGCGATCACCACGTCCCGCATCTTCACCTCATCCAGCAGGGCACCGGTGGAGCCGATGCGGATGATGGCGTCCACGTCGAACTGGTTGAACAGCTCCGTCGCGTAGAGACCCATGGAGGGAATGCCCATACCGCTGCCCATCACGGAGATCTGCTTGCCCTTATAGGTGCCGGTGAAGCCCAGCATGTTGCGCACCGTGTTGAAGCATACGGGGTTCTCCAGGTAGTGCTCCGCCACGTGCTTGGCGCGCAGGGGATCGCCGGGCATCAGCACGACCTTGGCGATCTCGGCATCCTGCACGCGGATGCTCTCGGAAACGGAGGATTTCGTCATGTCAGTCACGTCCTTTCCAAATCTTGCAGGCTTACAGGCCGGGGAAGTTGTCGGGGGTGTAGTCGTTCACGGTGGAGTCGGCGGCGGGAACGATGGTGCCGTCCTTCACCAGCTCGTAAACCTCGGCCAGAGCGGCCAGGGTGTCCTCAGACAGCTGCTGGCGGCCCTCCTCGGAGACGTAGCCCACAGAGTCGGTCTTGGTGTCCAGATAGGCGTCCTGGCCCGTGAAGGTGCCGTCATAGATGGCCTCCAGCTGACGCTGCACGTTGACGTCCATGACCTTCAGGGTGGAGGTCAGCATGATGTTGCTGTCGCCCTTGGCGCCGTCGTCATACTGGTCCACATCCACGCCGATCAGCCACACGCCGTCCGCCTCCTTGGCGGCGGTGAAAGTGCCGTTGCCAGCGTTGCCCGCCGCCACGTACAGCACGTCGCAACCCTCGGCGATCAGGGCGTCGCCCACCACCTTGCCGGTGGCCGCGTCGACGAAGTCGCCGATGTAGTTGCCGCCCACGTTGTTGCCGCTGATGTCCGTGCCGGCGTAGGAGGGCAGCTCCACGCACTCGGCGGAGGTGCCGTAGTGAGCGTTGGCGTAATTGACGCCGGACATGAAGCCGAACTGATAGTTCACGTTGGTGGGATAGGGCATGCCGTTGACCACGGCCACCTTGTTGGTGGTGGTCTCCATGGCGGCGGCAATGCCGGCAAAGAAGCCAGCCTCCTGCTCGGAGAAGGTCATGGTGTACACGTTGTCCAGGGTGATGGGGTTGCCCTCGCCGTCGGTGATGGTGGAGTCCACCACGATGAA
>CAJFNE010000210.1 GCA_904393855.1 uncultured Oscillibacter sp.
AGCAGCGTCTCCTTGGTGAGGATCACGTCCCGGTTGCGGATCAGCAGCTCCATCAAGTCGTACTCCTTGCGGCTGAGGTGGACGGACCGCTGGCCGCAGGAGAGGGTAAAGGTGTTCTTGTCCAGGGTCAGGTCGCCGTAGGTCAGAAGGTCCGTGTCCCGCAGCTCCGGCTGGCGCCGGGTCAGCGCCCGGATACAGGCCAGCAGTTCCTGGGGCTCAAAGGGCTTGGTGAGGTAGTAGTCCGCGCCGCAGTCCAGGCCCGTCACCTTGTCGGATACCTGGTCCCGGGCGGTGAGCATCAGCACGGGCGTGGCGCTGCCCTCCGCCCGCAGCCGCCGCAGGACGGCGAATCCGTCCAGCTTGGGCAGCATCACGTCCAGCAAAATCACGTCGTAGATTCCCGAGAGGGCGTTGTCCAGTCCCGACTCCCCGTCATGGGAGATATCGGCGGTGTAGCCGCTCAGCTCCAGCAAATCCTGGAGGGAGGAGGCCAGCCGCACCTCGTCCTCCACAATCAGCACACGCATCCTTCATTCCTCATTTCCTCGCGTCAGGTCTCCAGGCCGCTGGCGGCCACCCGCATCAGGGGGTCCAGCAGGTCCGTCTCCAACAGGTAGATCGTGGTGTCGTCATCCATCCGGGTATAGCGCCCGGAGCGGTCCGGCAGCCGCTCCCCCACGGTCAAAAGCAGCTCCGCGTCGTTGCCGGAGGCGTTGGTGTAGGCGATGCGCGCGGTGGCCTCCGGCTCGTCCAGGCCGCAGATGGAGACCGCCTCCTCCGAGGGGTTGTAGTCCACGCACCGGGCGAAAGCCAGGGCCGTCAGATCCTCCAGCAGGGAGCGGACCGTGGCGTTGTCCGTGACGTCGGTGCCATTATAGCGCCAGGTGACCGTGCCGTCCTCCGTCTGCTGGGTGGTGAGCACCATGGAAGCCGGCTCGCTCCCGTCCTCCGGGGCGGGGCCCTGGATGGTGACGGACTGGATATCCGCCTCCGTCAGGGCCGGCAGCTCCGGCAGGCGGCACATGTCATAGATCGTGGTGGACATGAGCTGATACAGGGTGTCGGCGATGATGTACACCGTGCTCTCGTCCCCGTTGAGCCGGACGTAGTAGCTGGTCCCGTCGGTGGTGGTCCGCCCAAAGAGGACCGTGGTGGTGGTCCCGTCGGCGGTGGCGGCGGTCAGGGAGGCGGTGGACTCATCCAGGCCGCTGGACTCCAGAGCGGCCTCATCCGTCAGGGTCTGCTGGGGGTTCCAGTTCACCAGCAGGTCCAGAATCTCCCGGATCACCGTGTCGTCCAGGGGGAACGTCTCATCGGCGGTCCAGACCCAGGCGCCGGAGTCGTTCTGGGCAAAGGAGAGGGTGGCGGCGCCGTTGTCATAGGTCAGTGAGGTGTAGGCGGCGGGGTCCGCGGCGGTGCCGTCCGTCGGAGCTCCGGCGGGGTCCACCTGCTGGGCGGCCCGCCACTCCCGGAAGCGGATGCCCAGCACGATCAGCAGAGCGGCGGCCAGCACCAGCACGATGGTGGTGAGAATCGTGACGATGCGTCTTTCTTTCCAAGTCATCGGGGGAAATCCTCCTGTCGATTTCAATCAGTCTTCCGCCGGGAGACAGGCGCGGCCTGCGGCGGGGGAGGGGCCCCTTCGGGCCCTGCGGAATGATTATAGCATGATCCGTCCATACTTGCAAACACAGCCTTTTGGATCAAAATATGACGATTTTCTGAAATGGATCTGAAAAAGGCAGAAATTCCCCCAAAATCTTGATGAAATCTGAATGACAGCACCTTGCAAAACCGGAGAGCACCCTGTATAATGGGAGCCGTCGGCTTTCGACAAATGAAATACCCGGGTGGAATGCGACCATCCGGTCCGTATGGAGGATGTATCACATGAGAGGCGTACACAGTGTGGTGGATGATATCCGCCGCGGCGTATTTACCGAGGTGGCCCGGCTGGCCTATGAGGGCGGCGACCTGAACCGAGTGGACACAATCCCCTATAAGCTGGTCCCCGGAGAGGTGGCCTATTACCGGCATGATGTCTTTCTGGAGCGGGCGGTGGTTGCGGCCCGGGTCCGGCTGGCCCTGGGCATGAACATGACCTCCGTGGGTCCCCGGTCCAGCCTGAGCAGCCAGATTCAGGAGGCCGCCACGGACCAGAAGTATTTTGAGGAGCCCCTGGTCAACATCATTCCCTATGCCTGCAATGCCTGCCCGCCCAAGCAGATCCGGATCACGGACAGCTGCCAGGGCTGCATCTCCCACCCCTGCATGAACGTCTGCCCCAAGGACGCCATCTATCTGGATAAGGACAAGCACTGCCACATCGACCAGGATAAGTGCATCAAGTGCGGCCGGTGCTTCAACCAGTGCCCCTACCGGGCCATCAGCAAAATCGAACGGCCCTGCGCCGCCGCCTGCGGCATGGACGCCATCGGCTCCGACGAGCTGGGCCGGGCCAAGATCGACTACGACAAGTGCGTCTCCTGCGGCATGTGCCTGGTGAACTGCCCCTTCGCCGCCATTGCCGACAAGAGCCAGATCCTCCAGGTGATCACCGCCATCACCCGGAAGGCGGAGGTCATCGCCTGCGTGGCCCCCGCCTTCGTGGGGCAGTTCGGCAAGGACGCCACGCCCGCCAAGCTGAAGGCCGCCATGCGGACCCTGGGCTTCTCCGACGTGGTGGAGGTTGCCATCGGCGCGGATCTGTGCACCGTGGAGGAGGCCAAGGACTTCCTGGAGGAGGTCCCGGAGAAGCTGCCCTTCATGGGCACCAGCTGCTGCCCCGCCTGGTCCGTCATGGCCAAGAAGCTGCACCGCCCGCATGGTGAAGAAGGACCACCCCAACGCCCGCATCTGCTTCATCGGCCCCTGCGCCGCCAAGAAGCTGGAGGCCAACCGGAAGTCCGTCCGCTCCGACGTGGACTTCGTGCTGACCTTTGAGGAGCTCCAGGGCATGTTTGACGCCAAGGAGATCGATTTCACCCAGATCGAGGCGGACCCCGCCGACGGCCTGGACGACGGCACCGGCCTGGGCCGCGGCTTTGCCGTGGGCGGCGGCGTGGCCGCCGCCGTGGTGGAGGCCATCAGCCACCTGGACCCCGGCCGGGAGGTGCCCATCGAGTACGGGGACGGGCTGCGGGAATGCCGCAAGATGCTGCAGATGGCCCGGGCCGGCAAGCGCAACGGCTACCTGCTGGAGGGCATGGCCTGTCCCGGCGGCTGCGTGGCCGGCGCCGGCACGATCCAGCCGGTGAAGCAGAGCGCCGCCAGCGTGGAGCAGTTCAAGAAGCAGGCGGCGGACCAGAGCTGCACCACCAGTCCCTATCTGCACCGTCTGGCGGACGTGGAGGAGTGAGCCCCTCCCCTGTCCGAAAAAAACAACCGGGGGACCCCCATGGGGGTCCCCCGGTTTCCTATGCCCGCCCGGCGGCGGACTCACAGCTGATAGAGCAGCACCATCAGCGGCATGGTCACAATGCACAGCAGCGTTGAGGCCACATTGATGGCGCTGGCGTAATCCCCCTCGTGGCCGTACACCTGGGCCATCTGGGTGACGGTGGAGGCGGCGGGTGCGCAGGAGCACAGCAGGCTCACCAGCAGGATGGAGTCCCCGTTGGGGGCCAGGTCCGCCAGGCCGGAGTACTTCAGGACGCAGAGGATCACCAGCGGCATGGCGATCAGCCGCAGGAAGACCACCTTCCAGATGCTCCGAATCCGCAGGATCGCCGGCAGGTCCTGACCGCCCATCAGCATACCGGCCACAAACATGCTCATGGGACCGATCATGGCGCCGATGGACTCCATGGTGCCTGTGAGCACGGCGGGGAGGGAGGCGTTCGTCAGGAACAGCAAGGCCCCGGCGAATACGGAAAGGATGTTGACATTCAGAAAGATCGCCTTCCAGGAGAGCCTGCGGTCCTCGCTCAGGATGATCCGGCCGTGGGTCCACATGGGAAACAGCTGCACCAGCTGAAACATGGTGCCAAAGATGATCCACTCCTGGCCCAGAACGGAGGTCACCAGCGGGATGATGAGATTGCCGCTGTTGGAGTAGATGACGGAGGCCTGCTCCACCGGCGTCAGCCGCAGGGGGCGCTGGATCAGCGCCACGGCGGCAAACAGGAACACATGGATGCCCACGGCGGCTCCCAGGGCCAGCAGCAGGCCGTCGATCAGCTCCGGCGTGTGCTCGATCTGGAACGCCGGCACAATGACGCAGGGGACCACCAGATACAGGCACACCACGGACAGCACCCGGCTGTCCTCCGGCTCCAGCAGCCGGAAGCGGACCAGGAGCCACCCCAACAGGATGCAGAGAAAGAGCTGCGCGATCTGCTCGAACAGCAAGAATGCCATTTCCATCATGAACCTCCCAAAACGAAACCGCTGTTTATCCTAGCATGAAACCGGGAGAAACACAAGGAAAAATTCTCCATCGGGCCAGATCAGGCGGCGTCTGGGGAATCCGGCGGGCTTCATTCCCCGGAAAATGCAAAAAGCACGCGGCCCCCGTCATCTGGCAGGGGCCGCGTGCTCCAGTCCTCCGAGCGGGGATTATCAATCCGGCAGGAGGGCCTGGGAGGTGCGGAAGCCTTCCCCGGCAGCCCGTGGGACATTGAGATCCAGCAGGTTCAGCAGATGCTGGACATCTGCCGCGGAGGCGGCGCAGCCCTTGAGACGCTCCGGTGCCGTCCAATTCACGCTGTAGGAGGCATGGTAGGCATCCACCCAGCCGGGCAGCTCCGCCTCCGCCTCTTCCAGCGTCATGCTGCCGGTCTGGGCGGTGCCGGCGGTGTCCATGTAGGTCCACTGGACCTGCCCCAGATTGTCCACCAGGGCCAGCAGCAGGGGTGAAAGTGCCTCCATCCGCCGGTTGACGGCCTCCGCCGCGCCGGAGATATGGGCGGTCACGTCCGAGAAGTGGAGCGTCAGGCCGTAGGGCTCCGCGGCGGTCTGGAGACTGATGGTGTAGTCGTACTCACTGGGGCCGTACCAGGTGTCCAGGGCCGCCAGCAGCCGCCCCACGGCGGAGGCGTCCCCCACATAGGGGGTCCTGGCCTCATAGACAGCCCGGGCATAGCGGGTGATCTCCACGCCGTCCTGCCAGATCAGCTTCCCGCAGAGGTATACCTCTTTCAGTCCCTCCAGGGGGATGCCGAGTTCCCCATAGGCGGTGGGGTGGATGGGAGAGACGATTCCCTCCCGGGCGGTGATCCGGGCGGTGCCGTTTTCCACCTCCGTGTCCCAGCCCCACCAGGCGTTGGCCGAGGCGCCCGAGGTGACTTCCACCCGCAGCATATCCCCCTCCGTCCAGGTCCGGGCCGCCATGGTGTCCGCCGAGGCAGGGGAGCCGATCAGAAAGACCTTGGCCAGGATCGCCCCGATCACCACCAGCAGCGTGAGAAGCACCGCCAGAACCACCCGCTTGCCGCTGCGCCGCTTCACTTTCTTCAAATAGTCCACCTCCCGGGCCTCCTCCTCGGA
>CAJFNE010000211.1 GCA_904393855.1 uncultured Oscillibacter sp.
ATAGCCCAGGGCGGTGATATAGTTGGAGAGGGCGTCCACCCACACGTACACCACGTGGCCCGGGTCGAAGTCCACGGGAATGCCCCAGGTGAAGCTGGTCCGGGAGACGCACAGGTCCTCCAGTCCCGGGTCCAGGAAGTTCTTCACCATCTCGTTGACCCGGCTGCGGGGCTGCAGGAAATCGGTATTCTCCAGCAGGTCCCGGATCCGGTCGGCGTACTTGCTCAGCCGGAAGAAGTAGGCCTCCTCCTCCGCGTCCTGGACCTCCCGGCCGCAGTCGGGGCACTTGCCGTCCACCAGCTGGCTCTCCGTCCAGAAGGACTCGCAGGGCTTGCAGTATTTGCCCTTGTAGGTACCCTTGTAGATGTCGCCGTTGTCATAGAGCTTCCGGAAAATCTTCTGGATGGCGGTGACATGGTATTCGTCGGTGGTACGGATGAAGCGGTCATTGGAGATGTTCATCAGCTTCCACAGGTCCTTCACGCCCCGGGGGCCCTCCACGATGTTGTCCACAAACTCCTTGGGGGAGACGCCGGCCTCCTTGGCCTTGTCCTCGATTTTCTGGCCGTGCTCGTCGGTGCCGGTGAGGAACATGACGTCCTCCCCCCGCAGGCGGTGGTAGCGGGCAATGGCGTCCGTGGCCACGGTGCAATAGGTGTGGCCGATATGGAGCTTGTCCGAGGGGTAGTAGATGGGGGTGGTGATATAGAATTTCTTCTGTTCCATGGGGAAAACTCCTTTCAAACAGCCGCTCCGAATGGAAGAGGGCTGGTTTTGATAACAGCATATCTAGCATTATAGCGAGATTGTTGGCAAATTACAACATTTCCCGGGGAAATTTCCTGAAGGAGGGGGGAGGGCGCCGGGTTGCTGGCGGCAATGCGCCCCCCATTTTCTTTTCGGTCTTGCCGAAAAGACTGCGCCCGCAGGCGCGTGTCGTAGGCCAACCGCCGCATGAGTGGCGGCACTTAGGCCGGAGACAAACGGGCCGCGCCCGGTCCAAAAGAAAAGAACGCTTGGCGCAGAACCTGCGCCTAAAGCGCAGGTTTGCTTAATACGAGGGTCTTCTGAATCGTTTCCGACTAAGACAGGGACGGCTCGCGCCGGACTTGGGCATTCGCTCCGCTCTGCTCACGCGTGTGGCGGTTTGGCGCAGACTTCGGGGTGAGTGTCGAAAGGCCTGCCCTTCTTTATTCGCTTGCGCTTTGCTTGGTGGTTGATGGGAGCTTGACAAGGCAGGCGGATGTGGACATCCGCCCCTACAAGGGTGACGGGGACTCGGCGAGCGAGCGGACACACAGATCCGCCCCTAATATCGTCCTGTAGGGGCCGACGCCCTCGTCGGCCCGCGTTTACCGCCAAGGCAGCGCCAGCGGAAAGAGAATGCAAGGGTATCCGGGATCTCCCTGGAGATTTCCACCATTCTCCTACACGCGGGCAGGGGGACTTTCAACCACCCAAGGTTCGCCGTGTGCCGGTAGGAGAGTGCTTCATTTGGTGGCACATATTCGGAAGACCCCCGTTTTAAGCCAACTTGCGCGAAGGCGCAAGTTCGGCGCCTGGCGTTCTTTTCTTTTGGACCGTCCACTGCGCAGCCGTTGGCGGCTTTGCCGCATACGGATGCGGCGTCCCCCTTGCGGGGTGGATTGCCAGGCCATCAACATGGCCCATGCCCCCGTTCCATCGGACGTACTCCCCCTTTTTCCCCAGGAGGAGTTGTCTTACGATAAAAACTATTATATAATATCTCCTGAATCTGAAACCAAAAGGAGATCTCCCATGAGACTGGTATCCTGGAACGTCAACGGCCTGCGGGCCTGCCTGGGGAAGGGGTTTTTGGACTTCTGCGCCTTCGCCAACGCGGACATTCTTTGTCTGCAGGAGACGAAGATGCGCCCGGAGCAGGCGGAGTTTGATCTGCCCGGCTATCACCGCTACTGGAACAGCGCCGATAAGGCCGGCTACTCCGGCACCGCGATCTTCACCCGGCGGGAGCCGCTGCAGGTCACCTGCGACTTCGGGATCGACGAGCACCGCCACGAGGGCCGGGTCATCACGGCGGAGTACCCGGACTTCTATCTGGTGTGCTGCTATACCCCCAACTCCAAGGATCAGCTGGCCCGGCTGGACTACCGGATGGCCTGGGAGGACGACATCCGGGACTACCTGCTGGAGCTGGACGCCAAAAAGCCCGTGGTCTACTGCGGGGACCTGAACGTGGCCCATGAGGAGATCGACATCAAAAATCCCGGGCCCAACCGCCGGAACCCCGGCTTCACCGACGAGGAGCGGGAGAAGATGACGAAGCTCCTGGACAGCGGGTTCATCGACACTTTCCGGTACCTGTACCCGGACAAGACCGGGGCCTACTCCTGGTGGAGCTACCGCTTCAACGCCCGGAAGAACAACGCCGGGTGGCGGATCGATTACTTCATCGTGTCGGAGCGGCTGAAGGACCAAATCCGGAACGCCGACATCTGGAGCGAGGTGCTGGGCAGCGACCACTGCCCGGTGGTGCTGGATCTCGACGTCTGAGACGGCGGAATTTTGTGCGATTTGCCCTCGACTTTTCCCGCTGATTGGGGTATAAAGAGAGGCGGACAACAGGGCCCGGAGGCCCGTGCAAAAGCAAGGAGTGAAATACCCATGGCAGAAGCTATGAAATACGGCCAGGAGGAATTTGAGGTCCACTTGCCGCCGGAGCTGATCGCGGCGGAACTGGAACCGAATCGGATCGATTTGCCCCAGCGGACACCGGCGGAGCATATCCGCTGGGCCCTGGACCATCCCATTGACTCGGCGCCGCTGAAGGAACTGGTGAGAGCGGGGGAGAAGGTGTGCATCGTGATCTCCGATGTCACCCGCCGCTGGCAGTCCCCGGAGACGTATCTCCCCATCCTGGTGGCGGAGCTGGAGTCCGCCGGCATCCGGGACGAGGACATCCTGATCCTCTCCGCTACCGGCACCCACCGCCGGCAGACCCGGGAGGAGCAGATCGGCCTGGTGACCCAGGCGGTCTATGACCGGGTCCGGGTGGAGGACCACCAGTGCACGGAGGAGGAGAACCTGGCCTACGTGGGCACCACCAGCCGGGGGACGCCCGTGTGGCTGGACAAGCGGGCCCTGGAGTGCGACCACATCCTCCTTACCGGCGGCGTGGTGTTCCACTTCATGGCGGGCTACGGCGGCGGCCGCAAGAGCATCCTGCCGGGCATCTCCGGCCGGGAGACCATCATGAAGAACCACAACCTGGCCCTGAATCCGGGCCTGGGCAGCGGGTCCAACCCCAACGTCCGCAGTGCCAATATGAACGACACGAACCCTGTCCACGCGGATATGATGGAGGCCTGCTCCATGGTGAACCCCACTTTCCTGGTGAACGTGGTGGTGAACGACGACCAGGAGATCATCGCCGCCTTTGCCGGCAACTGGATCACCGCCCACCAGGCGGCCTGCGACCTGGTGGACCGGATGTACGGCGTGCCGATGCGGGAGAAGACGCCCCTGGTGATCGCCAGCGCCGGCGGTTATCCCAAGGACCTGAACTTCTACCAGACCATCAAGACCCTCTGCAACGCCCGGGAAGTGGTGGAGGACGGCGGCACCATCATCCTGGTGACGAAGTCCGAGGAGGGCTATGGCAGCGCCGACACGGAGAAGCAGGTCGCGGGCTATCCCACCATGGTGGAGCGGGAGAAGGCCCTGCGGGCGGATTTCTCCATCGGCGCCTTCATCGGCTATCTCTTCGCCGAGTGCGCGGAGACCCACCACATGATCGCCGTCACCAGCATGGACCAG
>CAJFNE010000212.1 GCA_904393855.1 uncultured Oscillibacter sp.
GAACGGCCCGGCGGGGCTGGGACTTTCCCGCGGCGGACTCGACATTTTTTTGAAAAAAACGACCCTCCACTCTTGACGGATATGGGAAAGGGCGGTATTATGTAAAGTGTAAAACACTGGAGTTTGGAGGAGCCCACATGGCCATGAAGCGGTGCCCCGTCTGCGGGGAGAAATACTCCGATACTTATAAGGAATGTCCTTTCTGCGAGGAGGAGCGGGAGCTGCAGGAGGGCGGCGGACGCTCCCGCA
This sequence comes from uncultured Oscillibacter sp., assembly GCA_904393855.1. Classification (GTDB taxonomy): domain Bacteria; phylum Bacillota; class Clostridia; order Oscillospirales; family Oscillospiraceae; genus Oscillibacter. Next base: position 250 of record CAJFNE010000212.1, read on the forward strand.
AGTCCACCCGGGGCGGCCGCCGGACGGTTGCCCGCAGCCGGCAGTTCAGCCTGATCACGCCGACCCTGATCGTGCTGATCATCCTTATGACGGCGCTGCTGGTCTATCTGCTCTGGGGCAGCCAGCTGGCGGAGCGGTTTGGCGGCAGCCAGGAGGACCCGGCCACCGAGGATGTGGTTCCGGGCGGCGACTCCACCGGGGACGAGGACCCGGACGGCACCATGCCGAGCGGGACCGATGATACGGACAATCCGGACGACACGCAGACGGATGACACGGAGGGGACCGACTCCACCGACGATACGCAGGACGACACGACAGAGACCACGGACTATGAGACAGCCATGGCCCTGCCGGACGGCCTGACCCTGAGTACCACGGACTTTACCCTGCGGACTGTGGGAGAGACGGCCACGATCCGGGCCTCCGGCGGCAGCGGCAGCTACACCTGGATCAGCGAGGATGAGGGAGTGGCCTCTGTGAGCAGCTCCGGCGTGGTGACGGCGGTCTCCGGCGGCACCATCAACGTGGTGGTGACGGACGGCACCCGGAAAGGCGTCTGCATTGTCCGCTGCAACGTATCCGGCAGCAGCGGTTCTACGACCACCTCTGGCGGCAGCTCCACCACAACCTCCGGCGGCAGCGGGACACTGCAGGCCGGGGCTGCGGTGGTCATCAACGGCGACAGCGGCGTCTATGTGCGCTCCGGGCCCGGCACCAGCTATGAGGCGCTGGCCACGGTGTACAGCGGCGACAGCGTCCGGATTGTGTCAAGCGCCGGGGACGGCTGGTATCAGATCACGTTCTCCGGTTCCGGCGGTGTGGACACCACCGGTTACATGCGCAGCGACTTCCTGCAGAATCAGTGACGCGACACGAAAATATCCCCAGGCGCTCCGGCGTTTGGGGATATTTCATTGCACAGCGGAAGAAACCATGGTATGATAGGATCGATCGATTTGGACAAGGAGCATTGCACGATGACGACCCAGGACTTCCAGCAATCATCCGCTCTGCGGATTTTTCTCTCCTATTTCAAGCCCCATTGGAGGCTGTTCGCGCTGGATATGGTCTGCGCGCTGCTGATCTCCGCCATTGATCTGGCCTTCCCGGCGGTGTCCCGCTGGTGCATGTATCAGCTGCTGCCCCAAAGCGCCTACCGGACCTTCTTCACGGTCATGGCGGTGGTGTTTGCCGCGTATTTGCTGCGGTCCCTGTTCAGCTATATCATCTGCTACTACGGGCACACCTTCGGCATCCTGGTGGAGGCGGACATCCGCCGGGACCTGTTCCGCCACATGCAGGAGCTGAGCTTTGACTACTATGACCGCAACCGCACCGGCCAGCTGATGAGCCGCCTGACGGCGGACCTCTTCGACATCACGGAGCTGGCCCACCACGGGCCGGAGGACATCTTCATCTCCGGTGTCACCATCGTGGGCGCCCTGGCCGTCATGTTTACGATCCAGTGGCAGCTGGCCCTGGTGATCGCCTGCATCCTCCCGGTGTTCTTCCTGGTGGTGTGGCGCTGCCGCCGCTCCATGCAGGAGACCTCACGGCGGGTCAAGCAGAAGACCGCCGTCATCAATACGGACATCGAGTCCGGACTCTCCGGCATCCGCACCGCCAAGGCCTTTGCCAACGAGGCGGCGGAGCTGGAGAAGTTTGACGTCTCCAACGACACCTTCAAGACCTCCAAGCGGGAGTTTCACCGGGCCATGGGGCGCTTCAACGCGGTCATGGAGTTCTTCCTGTGCATCCTCTCCGTGGTGGTCATCAGCGTGGGCGGCTACCTTATCATGCGGGGCCGGATGGACACGGTGGACCTCATCACTTTCAGTCTCTATATCACCACCTTCGTCACTCCGGTGCGGAAGCTCTCCAACTTCGCGGAGCTGTTCGCCAACGGCACCGCGGGCCTGGGCCGCTTCATCGAGCTGATGCGGGAGGAGCCCGCTATGCGGGACGCCCCCGACGCCCGGGAGCTGAGCGGGGTATCGGGCCGCATCGATCTGGACCACGTCAGTTTCGCCTACCGGCCGGGGCTGGACGTGCTCCACGATGTGGACCTCCACATCCAGCCCGGAGAGACGGTGGCGGTGGTGGGGCCCTCCGGCGGGGGAAAGACCACCCTCTGCCAGCTGATCCCCCGGTTCTACGACGTCACCGGCGGTGCCATCCGGGTGGACGGGCAGGACGTCCGGCAGGTGACCCAGGCGTCTTTGCGCCGGAATATCGGCGTGGTGCAGCAGGACGTGTTCCTGTTTGCCGCCAGTATTCTGGAGAACATCCGCTACGGCAGGCCAGATGCCTCCGACGAGGAGGTGGTGCAGGCGGCCCGGCTGGCGGAGATTTACGACGACATCGCCGCCATGCCCGACGGCTTTGACACCTATGTGGGGGAGCGGGGCGTCCTGCTCTCTGGCGGACAGAAGCAGCGGATCTCCATCGCCCGGATCTTCCTGAAGAACCCGCCGGTGCTGATCCTGGACGAGGCCACCTCTGCCCTGGACAGCGTGACGGAGGCCCGCCTCCAGGAGACCCTGGAGAAGCTCTCCC
>CAJFNE010000213.1 GCA_904393855.1 uncultured Oscillibacter sp.
ATGACATATCCGCCCTTTTTCGGGGCGGCGCGTCACCCCGCCGCGTACCCGGCCAGGACGGCGGCCAGCGCTGCGGAGAGAAGGCCCTGCAGGGCTTTCCCCCGCAGGCAGGGGGACAGAGGCAGGCCGGTGCCCTCCAGCGCCGCCGCCGTCTGGGCCAGCACCGACAGGCCGCCCCACCCGCTGCAGGCCGCCGCCAGCACGAAGCCCAGACGGTCCGGGGTCAGAAGCGGCGTCAAGGAGAACAGCTCCAGCGCCCCCACCCCCAGCGCTCCCCAGGGGGAGCCAAGGGCTGACAAGGGCTTTGCCAGTACATAGAAGAAGACGACAAAGCCGCAGATGGAGACCATGCCGCCGGCGGCGCTCCGCACCGCCTCCACGAAGGCGGCGGCGAAGGAGGCGGGCCGGGGCGGCGTGGAGGACGGCGGGGCCCGCCGGGCGGGGGCCCTGCCGCCGCCCCGGAACACCAGGCCCACCAGCAGGGCGGAGAGCACGTGGATCAGCCACAGCCAGACCCCGGCCCGGACGCTGCCGAACACCCCTGCTCCCAGGACGCTGATCAGGAACACCGGGTTGGAGTTGTTGCAAAAGGGCAGCAGCCGCCGGGCCTCGTCCTCTGTCAGCTGCCCCTGGCGGTAGAGGTCCGCCGCTGTCCGGGCGCCGATGGGATAGCCGCCCACCAGCCCCAGCACCAGGGCGGTGCCGGCGGACCCCGGCTGGCGGAACAGGGGGGTCATCAGCCCCGCCAGGCGGGACGAGCGCCCGAAGCCCAGGGACACCAGCAGGGTGGAGACCACCAGAAAGGGGAACAGGGCGGGGATCACAGACCGGGCGCAGAGGGCCAGGGCCTCTCCGGCGGCGGCCCGAGTGCGGCCCGCGTCCGCCAGGAACCACACCAGTATACAGCACAGTAGACCACAGGCTGTAATCCGCCAACCTCTCCGCATCTTGCATCACCTCGTCTCACCCTATGTGACGCCGGGACAGGATATGCGCGGAGCAGGCGGGGACAGGCAAGTCGCGCCCTATTTTTGCATACAGTCGGGGAGAGGTGAGCAATATGGAGCGGAATCGCAGGGAAAAGGGCCGGGTGCTGGACAGCGTGGCGGAGCTGTTCGACCTGCCGGCGGACGTGGTGGCGGGCCTGCCCCGGCTGGAGATGGTGGGCAGCCGCCAGCTGTATCTGGAGCACCACACGGGCATCCTCGCATACAGCGACACGCAGATCGACGCCAACACCGCCGCCGGCGTGCTGCGGGTCACTGGGGAGCATCTGACGCTGCTGGCCATGACGGCGGGGGAGCTGCGGATCGGCGGCCGCATCGACGCGGTGGCCTGGGTGGGGGCGGACGGATGATCGGGGTGCTGAACCGCCTGCGGGGCCAGGTCCGCCTGCGGGTGGAGTGTGCTTTCCCCGAGCGGGTGCTGAACCTGTGCGGCGCCCGGGACCTGGCCTTCTGGGACCTGGAGTGGGAGAGCGACACCGCCTTTACCTGCCGGATGTCCCGCCGGGACTACGCGGCGCTGCAGCGGGCGGCGGAGCGGCTGGAGTGCCGGCTGACGGTGGTGGGGCGGGAGGGGGTGCCCTTCCTGCTGGGGCGGCTGCGCCACCGGCAGGCCTTGCTGGTGGGCCTGGTGGGGGGCGGCCTGGTGCTGTTCCTGGGCTCTTTCTTCATCTGGGACTTTGAGATCGAGGGCAATGAGGCCGTGCCGGAGGAGCAGATCCTCCGGGCCCTGGAGGACTGCGGCGTCACCATTGGAACTTTCGGCATGTCCCTGGACGGGGAGAGCATCCGCAACCACGTGCTGCTGGAGATCCCGGAGCTGAGCTGGATCGCTGTCAACGTCTCCGGCTGTCAGGCCAACGTCCAGGTGCGGGAGCGGGTGGAGCCCCCGGAGCTGGTGGACGAGGAGACCCCCGCCAACGTGGTGGCCCGGCGGGCGGGCCTGGTGCTGGAGGTCCGGGACTGGAACGGCATGGCGGCGGTGCTGCCCGGCACCGCCGTGACGGAGGGACAGCTGCTGATCTCCGGCGTGGAGGACCTGGAGACCCTGGGAGCCCGGGTGCTGGCCGGCACCGGCAGCGTCCAGGCCCGGACCTGGTACTCCCTGACCACCACGATCCCCCTGCAAATGGAGACCAAGCGGTACACCGGCCGGGAGAAGACCGTCCTCTCTCTGGTGCTGGGAAAACAGCGGATAAAATTCTCCTCAAACAGTAGCATCAGCGGGGAGAAATATGATAAAATAACCCAGAGAACCCCCTGGTCCCTGCTGGGCGTGCCGCTGCCGGTGACGGTGGTGACGGAGACTTACCGCTTTTACGAGACCGAGACGGTGACGCTGGACGCGGCCCAGGCAAAGGCCCTGGGGGAGGAGATCCTGACGGAGCAGCTGGAGGCCCAGGTGGCCCCTTACGGCACGGTGACCTCCACCCTGTGCACCTCCCGCCAGCGGGGAGACGCCCTGGAGGTGACCCTGGCGGCGGAGTGCGTGGAGGAGATCGCCCAGCGCGTGCCCATCTATACGGAAGAACCGGACGCAAGTCCGCAGACACAGGAGTGAATGGATTGGAACAGAGAATCAGCATTGAGCGGCTGGAGCAGGCCGTGAACATCTTCGGGTCCTTTGACGAGAACATCCGGCTGCTGGAGCAGGAGTTCTCCGTATCGGTGGTGAACCGGGACGGGGAGCTGCGCATCAACGGCGAGCCGGAGAACGTGATGCTGGCGGCCAAGGCCATCCAGACCCTGCTGACCCTCTCCTCCCGGGG
>CAJFNE010000214.1 GCA_904393855.1 uncultured Oscillibacter sp.
CAGCGCCAGGCACAGGGCCAGGCTCTTCTTCCAAATCTTCATGATAGCATCCAACCTTTCCTGATATTTCCGAATCCATTCCGCGGGGCCATCACTGGCCCAAGGCCTCCTCCGGAGCGTACACCGTCTTGGCGGTGATCCCCGGCAGCTTGCCCAACTTGCCAGACAGGGCGGAGATCACGTCCGCCGGGGCGTCCACGGCCACACTGATGATGTTGACCCCCCGGACCCGGTAGGGAACCCCCATCCGGCCCACGATATATCCTCCGTACTGGTGCAGCAGTTCGTTCAGCTCCGTGACCTGGGCGTCCTCCCGCACAATGATCGCCACCAGAGCCACCCGTGTCTCCATGCCAACGCCTCCTTATCAAAAAATCCCCCTCCGCCGCTCCGGCAGAGGGGGAAAAATCCCTGGAATCCGGGCAAAAAAGCCCGGTCTCACTCCCCGTCTTACGGCTGGGAAATCTCCGCGCCGCCAGAACGACAGAATACAGTTGCCATGTCGCCGGTCAGCAAATACTTTCCAGAGACGAGGGCATCATACCATGAAAGGGCGGCCGGTGTCAAGGGAATCGGCGAAAAGTCCGGCCCGCCAGCCCCGGGAGGGCCGAAAATTCCTGAAATTTCTTGACAGATGCCCCCCTTTCCACGTAAAATAACAGGCGTATGTTTTCCGATAGAAAGATTCGAGGTGTCCGCATGAAAGCCCCTTTTGTAACCCGCGACCAGCTGGAGGCCATCGCCGCCCAGTATCCCACCCCGTTCCACATCTATGACGAGCGGGGCATCCGGGAGAATGCCCGCCGCCTGCGGGAGGCGTTTTCCTGGAATCCCGGCTACCGGGAGTACTTTGCCGTGAAGGCCACGCCTACTCCGGCCATTTTGAAGCTGCTCCATGAGGAAGGCTGCGGCTGCGACTGCTCCTCCCTCTCCGAGCTGGTGATGGCGGAGCGGTGCGGCATCACCGGGGAGGACATCATGTTCTCCTCCAACGAGACGCCGCCGGAGGAGTTCCAGCTGGCCCACCGGCTGGGAGCCGTCATCAACCTGGACGACTTCACCCTGATCGAGGAGCTGGAACAGGCTGCCGGCGAGATTCCCAAGAAAATCTGCTGCCGCTACAACCCCGGCGGCACCTTCACCCTGGGGGAGACCCGGGAGGGGTTCCAGGTCATGGACCATCCCGGTGACGCCAAGTACGGCATGACCCGGGCCCAGATCTCCGAGGCGTACCGCCTTCTGGCGGCCAAGGGAGCCCGGGAGTTCGGCCTCCACAGCTTCCTGGCGTCCAACACCCTCTCCAACGACTACTACCCCGCCTTGGCCCGGATGCTGTTCCAGCTGGCGGTGGAGCTGAAAGCGGAGACCGGCTGCCAAATCACCTTCATCAACCTCTCCGGCGGCGTGGGGGTCCCCTACCGCCCGGACCAGCAGGCCAACGACATCGCCGCCATCGGCGCGGGCGTCCGGCAGGCCTACGAGGAGATCCTGGTGCCCGCCGGGATGGGGGACGTGGCCCTCTACACGGAGCTGGGCCGCTTCATGCTGGCGCCCTACGGCCACCTGGTAACTCGGGCCACCCATGAAAAGCACATCTATAAGGAGTACATCGGCGTGGACGCCTGCGCCTGCGACCTGATGCGCCCCGCCATGTATGGCGCCTACCACCACATCACCGTGGCGGGCAAGGAGGACGCCCCCTGCGACCACAAGTACGATGTGGTGGGCTCCCTGTGTGAGAACAACGACAAGTTCGCCGTGGACCGGATGCTGCCCAAGATCGACCGGGGCGACCTGCTGGTGATCCACGACACCGGCGCCCACGGCCGGGCCATGGGCTACAACTACAACGGCAAGCTCCGCTGCGGGGAACTTCTTCTGAAAGAGGACGGCTCCGTGCAGGAGATCCGCCGGCCGGAGACCATGGAGGACTACTTCGCCACCCTGATCTGGTGATGGGCCTCTGCTGACAGAAAAGAGCGCCGCTGCATGGCAGCGGCGCTTTCCATATGTTCCGGGAGGGCCCCTGTTCAGGCCGTCTGATCCTCCGCGGTGAAGTAGACGAAGTAGACCTCGCCGGTGCTCTCCTCGCCCTCACCGTCCACGAACTGCTCCAGATAGGAGATGGAGAAATCCACATGGCCGGCGGGCACCTCGTACACCAGCTCCCCGGTGCGCTCCTCGTCCACCGCCAGCGTGTAAGTACCCGGCAGCTGGTTCTCCCCAATGGGGTCCACCTCCGTGAAAGTCTCCATATCCGTGGTGATGGGGATGGCGAAAGCATCCTCGGCGTCGTCGCCCCACTGGGCCTGGAAATCCGTGTCGTACATCTCGATGCTCTCCTGGAAGGTGTTCTTCACCGTGATATCCGTCACCAGCAGCATGTTACCCTCGGCGGGGGTATAGCCCTCGTACTCGTCTGTCAGGTAGGCGCTGTTGACTGTGAATTCAAAGAAATAGGTCTCCATGGTGTCCTCGACGCGGCCCTCGTTGTTTCCGCCGTCGCTGCCGCAGGCCGTCAGCCCCAGCATCAGGGCCATCATCGTCAGCAGTGCGAATCCTTTCTTGTTCATGATCGACTCTCCCATCATCAATTCAGCTTCTCCTTTCACAAGGCGTCCCAGGCGGGGTTCACCTGGGATCAGGTCCAGTGTAGCAAACTCCCGCGCGGCGCGCAACCGTCTTTTCCGTTAAGAATCCACAGCCGCAGAGGGGCTCTCACCGGGTGGGGATGATCTCGATCCAGTACCCGTCCGGGTCCGAGATGAAGT
>CAJFNE010000215.1 GCA_904393855.1 uncultured Oscillibacter sp.
TCCATCAGGTTGTCGTTGACAGGTTTGCAGGTGGACTGCACCACGAATACGTCGCTGCCGCGCACCGTCTCATAGATGGAGACGGAGGCCTCGCCGTCGGCAAAGCCCTTGACCTCGGACTCGCCCAGCTTCGTGCCCATCAGCTGGCAGATCTCCTGCGCCAGCGCGGGGTTGGAGTTTCCGGAAAATACCTTGATGTCCTTACCGTGAGAAATCATTGCTATCGCCCTCTCTGTCGTCTATGTGTATTTTTTGATGACATGGTTAGATGTTCGCGCCGGACATTCCGTCCCGGTTCTCCCGGAACAGGGGTTCCAGCTCCGCGATGGTCTCAGGCCCGAAAACCGGCAGCCACCCCGCCACCGGCTCCGCCCCCTGGACGTTGTTGGTCATGCGCTCCCGCCAGGCCTCCTGCAGCTCATAGCCGGGGGCCGCGTAGACAAATCCGGGGCCGGCCTGGGCCGCGGGAATGGCGGAGCGATTTACCACCAGCACCGGGTCCGGCGTGTTCAAAAACGCCATCAGGTCGTCCCGCTGATCGGAAATGATCGCTTCGCCTCCCGGCAGGCAGGCGCGGGACTCCTGGGCAAAGGCTGGGCCGCAGACAAGAAAGAACCGCTGGATACCTTCGGCTAGCAGCTGCCGGACCATCCGCGCGAGAATGGGTTCGGCCAGGAAGTCTTTCAGCATCAGCGGTTTGTCGGAATCGGAGGGTTCCTCCATCACAAGTACGGCACTGTACGGACGTACCATGCGGCACACCTCCCTGCGCATTTTTTTCATCTTGCCTTTATTATAACAGATATTTCCCGGAAATCCAGTCTTTCCGCGGAAATTCTTTTAGAAAATTCTCTCAAATCCTCGAAATGGGGGCGGCGCATTTTTGGCAAAGGCGGTGAGGCGCGGAGCTCTGCACATTTCTCCAAATCCGCGGCATGTTTCCAGGCCTTTTTCGTGTTTCCGAACATTTTTCAATAAAAATGTGATTTTCTTCATACAATATAGTTGAATTCGCGCAGGTAAAAGATTACAATGTAACTCTACTGTGAAAACACGTGGAGGACGCTATGCTGAACATTGTCTTGGTCGAGCCGGAGATTCCCCAGAACTGCGGCAACATCGCCCGCACCTGCGCCGCCACCGGCAGCCGGCTTCATCTGGTGCGTCCCCTGGGCTTTGACATCTCGGAGAAGGCCGTGCGCCGGGCCGGGCTGGACTACTGGCACCTGGTGGAGGTGGCCGACTACGAGAACCTGGAGGACCTGTTCCGCCGTCATCCGGAGGCCCTTTCGGACTTGTGGCTCACCACCACCAAGGCGCCCCGCCCCTATCCGGAGGCCCGCTTCACCCCGGACAGCTGGCTGTTCTTCGGCAAGGAGACCGCCGGGCTGCCCCGGGATTTCCGGGAGCGGTTCCGGGAGCGGTGCATCCGCCTGCCCATGGTGGACGCGGCCCGGAGCCTGAACCTGAGCAACACCGTCGCCGTCTGCGTCTACGAGGCTCTGCGACAGACGGGCTTCCCCGGCCTGCTGGGCGTGGGAGAGATGGCGGCGGAGGACCCTGTCTGATCTTCGGCGCGCCGCGCCGTTACTTTTTGAATTAGGGAGGCACCCATATGAATTACAACAAGAGGACCGTCCGCGATGTGGATGTGGCGGGGAAGAAGGTTTTGCTCCGCTGCGACTTCAACGTTCCCCAGGACAAGGAGACCGGCGCCATCACCAGCGACAAGCGGATCGTGGCGGCGCTGCCTACCATCCGGTACCTGCTGGAGAACGGGGCCGCGGTCATTGCCTGCTCCCACCTGGGCAAGCCCAAGAACGGCCCGGACCCCAAGCTGAGCCTGGCTCCGGTGGCGGGGCGCCTGAGCCAGCTGCTGGGCCAGGAGGTGATCTTCGCCCACGACGTGGTGGGTGAGGACGCCCAGGCCAAGGCGGCGGCTTTGCAGCCGGGGCAGATCCTGCTGCTGGAGAACACCCGCTTTGAGCCCGGCGAGACGAAAAACGACCCGGAGCTGGCCAAGAAGCTGGCCGCTCTGGCGGACCTGTACGTGTCCGACGCCTTCGGCGCCGTCCATCGGGCCCACGCCTCCACCGCCGGCGTGGCGGCGTATCTGCCCGCCGTCTCCGGGTTCCTGATCCAGAAGGAGCTGGAGTTCCTGGGCGGGGCCATCTCCGACCCCAAGCGTCCTCTGGTGGCGATCCTGGGCGGCAGCAAGGTCTCCAGCAAGATCGGCGTCATCAACAACCTGCTGAACATCGCCGACACCATCATCATCGGCGGCGGCATGGCCTACACGTTCTCCGCCGCCCAGGGCGGCAAGGTGGGCGACAGCCTGCTGGAGGCCGACTGGGAGGCCTATGCCAACGAGATGGTGGAAAAGGCTAAGGAGAAAGGCGTGAAGCTGCTGCTGCCGGTGGACAACGTCTGCGCCGACGCCTATGCCCCCGATGCCAAGAGCCAGGTGGTGAAGGCCGGGGAGATCCCCGACGGCTGGCAGGGACTGGACATCGGCCCCGAGACCGCGAAGCTGTACTGCGATGCCGTGGCGGACGCGGGCACCGTCATCTGGAACGGCCCCATGGGCGTCTTTGAGTTCCCCGCCTTTGCCAAGGGCACCGAGGCGGTGGCGGAGGCCCTCTCCAAGACGAACGCCATCACCATCATCGGCGGCGGCGACAGCGCGGCGGCCGTGGAGCAGCTGGGCTACGCCGACAAGATGACCCACATCTCCACCGGCGGCGGCGCCAG
>CAJFNE010000216.1 GCA_904393855.1 uncultured Oscillibacter sp.
GTGTGAGAGGGAAATGGAGGGAGAGGGATATGAACCGCAAACAGGACGATGGGATTTTCTGCCAGACTTATCTGCGGACCATGGACCCGGAGCGGGCGGCGTCCGCGGCAGGGCGGCGGGACGGCTTTACGCTGCTGGGACAGAAACGGACCCGGGAGCATCTGGAGCGGATGCGGAGCGACGCGGCAGGGCAGATCCGGAGGGAGGACGTGCTGCGGCGGCTGGCCCAGCTGGCTTTCGGCCAGGCCAACGACGCGGTGCGGCTGGCCCTGCGGCCGGAGACGGTGGACCCGGAGCGGCTGGAGCTGTCCGCGCTGACGGAGCTCAAGGTATCGGACCGGGGTGTGGAGATCAAGCTGGCGGACCGGGTCCGGGCGCTGGAGACGCTGTGGAATCTGCTGGCGTGCGGGGACGGCGGCGACGGGGCCGAGGCACTGTTCCAGGCGCTGGAGGCCGCCGCAGAGACGCTGGAGGACGGCGATGGGGAGTAGGCCCATGCGGTTTTCCCCCAAGCAGGTCCGGGTGCTGAGCTGGTGGCGGGACCCGGCACTGGAGGCGATCATCTGCGACGGGGCGGTGCGCAGCGGAAAGACGTTCTCCATGGGGCTGTCGTTCTTTCTCTGGGCGTCCCGGTGCTTTCAGGGGCGGCAGTTCGGCTTGTGCGGAAAGACCATCGGGTCCCTGCGGCGGAATCTGCTCTCGGAGCTGGTGCCCTATCTGCGGCGGCTGGGTATGACGGTGCGGGAGCGGCGGTCGGAGAATCTGCTGTTGGTCCGGTACGGCGGCCATGAGAACCGCTTTCTACTCTTCGGCGGCCGGGACGAGTCCAGCGCGGCGCTGATCCAGGGCAGTACCCTGGCGGGGGTGCTGCTGGACGAGACGGCGCTCATGCCCCGCTCCTTCGTGGAGCAGGCCATCGCCCGGTGCAGCGTGCCGGGGAGCCGGCTGTGGTTCAACTGCAACCCGGAGGGGCCCCAGCACTGGTTTTATCAGGAGTGGGTGCTGCGAGCCCGGGAACGGAAGGCCCTGCGGCTCCACTTCACCATGGCGGACAACCCGGCTCTCTCCCCTGGAATCCGGCGGCGGTATGAGCGGTCCTACACGGGGGTGTTCTACCGCCGGTTCGTGCTGGGGGAGTGGACGGCGGCCCAGGGGCTGATCTACGACTTCTTCGACTCGGACCGGGACGCGGCGGAGGTTCCGGCGGACCTGGAGGGCCCCTGGCGGATCTCCGTGGACTATGGAACCTCCAACCCGGCGTCCTTCGGGTTGTGGGGGAGGAAAGGCGGCATCTGGTACCGGGTGGAGGAGTTCTACTACGACTCCCACCGGGCGGGGCGGCAGCGGACCGACGGGGAGTACGCGGACGACCTGGAGCATCTGGCGGCGGGGCGGGCCATCCAGCGGGTGATCGTGGACCCGTCGGCGGCCAGCTTCATCGAGCTGCTGCGGCGGCGGGGATTCTCCGTGGTCAAGGCGGACAACGCCGTGGCCGACGGCCTCCGGGTGACGGCGGACTACCTCCGCAGGGGAAGAATCCGCATCTGCCGGGGGTGCCGGGACTGCCTGCGGGAGATGGCCCTGTACTGCTGGGAGGACCGGGGCGGCCGGGACGCGCCCCGGAAAGAGTATGATCACGCCATGGACGAAATGCGCTATTTTGCCATGGACCTGGCGGGCGAGGAGGAGAGCGCCTTTGCCGCGGTGGCGGTGGAGCGCAGATGAGAGAAAGGGGAAGAATCGTGTGGAGTTGGCGGAGAAAACGGGAGACGGCGGCGCCGGAGGCCCAGCTGCGGAGCGGGGAACAGCACCCCTTCGGGGCGCTGCGGGAATATGTGCCCCTGGGCCGGGGGGAGGCGCGGCTGTACCGGGCCGTCCGGGAGGCGGTGCCGGTGGTGGACGCGGCTATTTACAAGCTGATCCGCATGACCGGCGGCGCGGCGGTGCGCTGCGGCGACCCGGCGGCGGAGAGAGAGCTGGCGGAGTTTTTGCGGACGATTCCCGCGGGGCGGGGGCAGTTTGGACTGAACGCCTTCTTGGACTGCTATCTGGACTCCCTGCTGACCTGCGGGCAGGCGGTGGGGGAGATCGTGCCGGCGGCGGGCAACCGGGAGATCGCGGCGCTGCTGTGCGGCCGGGTGGAGGACATTGAGATCCGGGAGGGGGACAGCCCTCTGGAATTCACTATCTGCGGGCCGGATGAGACCGGGCGGATGGCGGAGCTGCCCTATCAGAACCTGCTGCTGTTCACGCCGTTCAACCCGGAGGGGAACAGCCCCTATGGGGTCTCCCTGCTGCGGTCACTGCCCTTTCTGGCGGATGTGCTGATGAAAATTTACCACACCATTGGCGTCAACTGGGAGCGGTGCGGCAACGTGCGGTTTGCCGTAACCTGCTCTGGCGGAGAGGGCGTCAGCGCGTCGGAGAGGAGCCGGGTGCTGGCGGAGGAGTGGAGCCGGGCCATGCGGGACACCCGAAGCGGCAGTGTGCGGGACTTCGTGGCGGTGGGGGATGTGGGCATCCGGGTCATCGGCGCGGACGCGCCGATCCTGGACAGCGAGATCCCCGTGCGGCAGCTGCTGGAACAGATCGTGGCCAAGACAGGGATTCCACCTTTCATGCTGGGCCTCAGCTGGAGCTCCACGGAGCGCATGAGCACCCAGCAGGCGGATCTGCTGACCACGGAGATCACCGCCATCCGCCGGACGCTGACACCGGTGCTGGAGCGCATCTGCCGGCTGTGGC
>CAJFNE010000217.1 GCA_904393855.1 uncultured Oscillibacter sp.
CGTCGGCCCCTACGGGACGGTATGAGGGGCAGGCCTGTGTGTTTGCCTGGTCGCCGAGTTCTCGTCACCCCCGTAGGGGCGGATGCCCACATCCGCCCGTTTCCAGGCCTCCATCAACCACCAAGCAAAGCGCAAACGGATTTAGAAGAACAGACCTTTCGACACCCACCCCGAGTTCTCCATCAGACTGGCACACGCGGGGGCAGAGCAGAGCGAATGCCCAAGTCCGGCGCGAGCCGGTAGAAGACTGCCCTGTCTTAGTCGGAAACGATTCAGAAATCTCTCGTATATAAGCAAACCTGCACGCAAGTGCAGGTTCTGCGCCAAAGCGATTTTTTCTCTTGGACCGTCCACGGCCCATTCTCTTTTTATCAAGAACAAAAAGAGAATGGGGGGTGGAAGCCCGCGGCCATCGCCGCACCTCCCCGCGCCGCTATGCGGCGCCCTTTTTTTGCCCAAAAAAATTTTTGAATTCCCCCTTGACAAATCGAGAATATGTGTTATTGTATTAATCAGATAGTACAAAAACAAGGAGGTGTGTCCATGCAGTGGTACTTTTCCAACGACATCCCCATCTACACCCAGCTGATTGAACAGATCAAGGTGGGGATTGTCACCGGCGTGTTCCCCAGGGGAGAGCGATTGCCCTCCGTGCGGGACTTGGCCACGGAAGCGGGGGTGAACCCCAACACCATGCAGCGGGCCATGATGGAACTGGAGCGGGATGGGCTGGTATACAGCCAGAGGACCTCTGGCCGCTTTGTAACGGAGGATGAGACCATGATTCAACAGGCAAAGCGCTCCCTGGCGGAGCGGCATATCAAGACATTTCTGGCGGCCATGGGCCGGCTGGGATTCCAGCGGGAGGAAATGATCGCCCTGCTGCGGCAGGAACCGGGAGAGGAGAACAAGCATGTCGGTACTGACCTGTAACAATCTGACGAAGCACTACGGCCACGTCACGGCCCTGGACGGCGTGAGCTTTTCCATCGAGCCGGGGCGGATCGTGGGCCTGCTGGGGCCCAACGGCAGCGGCAAGACCACCCTGATCAAGCTGGCCAATGGGCTGCTGACACCCACCAGCGGGGAGCTGACGGTCTGCGGCCTGCGGCCAGGGAAGGAGAGCCACGCCCTGGTGAGCTTCCTGCCGGAGCGGACGGCGATCCCCACCTGGATGTCCGCCACCCAACTGCTGGACTTCTACGGGGACTTCTACCAGGACTTCCGCCGGGACGCGGCGGAGGAGATGCTGCAGCATCTGAACATCTCCCCCCGCCAGCGCATCAAGCAGATGAGCAAGGGCACCCGGGAGAAGGTGCAGCTGATCATGGTCATGAGCCGGGCGGCGAAGCTGTACCTGCTGGATGAGCCCATCGGCGGCGTGGACCCGGCCACCCGGGACTACATTCTCTCCACCATCATCGGCAACTACAACCCCGAGGCGGCGGTGGTCATCTCCACCCACCTGATCTCCGACGTGGAGAAGGTGCTGGACGAGGTCATCTTCATCAACCAGGGCCGCCTGGTGCTCCAATCCACCGTGGACGATATCCGGGAGGAGAAGGGCATGAGTGTGGACGCGCTGTTCCGGGAGGTGTTCAAATGCTGATCAAACTGATGAAGCACGAGTTCCGTGCCACCGGCCGCATCATGCTGCCGCTGTATCTGGTGCTGCTGGTGACGGCCGTGGGCGCCAACGCGACGACCCGCGGACTGCTGAGCACCCAGTATCGAATTCTGGATATGCTGGGCGTGCTGCTGGTGGCGGCCTTTGGAATTGCCATTATCAGCGTGTGCGTCATGAGCATCGTGGTGATGGTGGAGCGGTTTTACAAAAACCTGCTCCAGAACGAGGGGTACCTGATGATGACCCTGCCGGTATCCGTGCACCAGCAGGTGTGGGCCAAGGCGATTGTGTCCACCGTGTGGTTTGCCGCCACCGTGTTGATGGTGATCCTGGCCTGCCTCGTCATGGCCTATGACGTGGGGCTGGTCTCCGAGATGTTCCGGGCGATCGGCGAAGTGGTCAACCAGCTCACGGCCTACTACGCCCTCAACGGCATGGCGCTGTTCCTGGAGCTGCTGGCCCTGTGCTTCGTGGGCTGCGCGGCCATGTGCCTGCAGTTCTACGCCGCCCTGGCGGTGGGCCACAGCCGGCCCAACCACAAGATGGCCTGGTCCGTGGGTGCCTTCTTCCTGTTCCAGTTCCTCATGCAGATGCTGACCTCTGCGCTCATCATCTTTGCGGATTTCACAGGGCTGGACGTCCTGCTGTCCAACAGCATGATGCACTTCCAGGACATGGCGGCCATGCACGCGGCCATGCTGCTGATGATCCTGCTGGTGGTGCTCTACGGCGCGGTCTTCTATGTGATCACCGTTTACTTCTTGAAAAACAAGCTGAACCTGGAGTAAACTGGGTTCCAGTGATTCCGCGGGTCCCGGAATTTCCGGGGCCCGCCATTCCGCCGGGAGGATGTTGTACCCGTGTTTGAGACCATGCTGGGAAAAATACTGCTGACCTTCGGCACCGCCATGGTGCCGGTGCTGGAGCTGCGGGGGGCCATCCCTGTGGGGGTGGCCGCGGGGCTGTCCCCGGCCGTGGCCTGCGCGGTGTCCATTCTGGGCAATATGGTGCCCGTGCCCTTCATCCTGCTGCTGATCCGCCGGATCTTCGACTGGCTCCGGGGAACGGCGTACTTCGGCCCCAAGATCGACTGGCTGGAGCGCCGGGCCCACCTGAA
>CAJFNE010000218.1 GCA_904393855.1 uncultured Oscillibacter sp.
GCGGCCTGCTCCAGCCGCCGGACCTCGCCCCGGAGCTTCTCGTTCTGGGCCAGCTCCTGGGCGTCCTGGCGGCGCTTGTTCTCCCACCAGGTGGAGAAGTTGCCGGCTTGTACAGTGAAGCCGGTCTTCTGGATGGCCAGGACATGGTCCACGCAGCCGTCCAGGAAGTCCCGGTCATGGGACACCAGCAGGAACCCCCGCTTCCGCCGCAGGTAGGAGGCCACCGCCCGGCGCCCGGCGGCGTCCAGGTGGTTCGTGGGCTCGTCGATCAGCAGGTACCGCTCCTCCCCGCAGAAGAGAGCTGCCAGCAGGCACTTGGTCCGCTCCCCGTTGGAGAGGGTGGAGAAGGGCCGGTAGAGGGCCTCGGCGTCCACCCCCAGCAGCCCCGTCTCCCGCAGGAACTCCCACTCCTCCGCCGTGGGGCAGAGGGCGGAGAGGAGCTCCAGGGTCATCTGTCCCGCGTCCGGGACGGGAAAGGGGAAGTAGGTGCAGGGCGGCGCGCCGGCGATGGCGTCGTGGCTGGGATACTCCCCCAGCAGCAGCCGCAGGAAGGTGGTCTTCCCCCGGCCGTTCCGGCCCAGGAACCCCAGTCGCCAGTCCGTGTCGAAGCGGAAGCTCACGTGGTCGAACACCGTGTCGAAGCTGCCGGGGTAGGAAAAGGTCAGGTCTGTCACCTGAATCAGAGACATCAGGCATCCCTCCTCAGAGAAAAAATGGGCCGCAGGAAAGACATTTCCCGCGGCCCATAATACGCCTGATCCCCCGCCGGCGGCGGAGGAAGTTTGATCCTGGCGCAAAAGGACGGTCTGCTCTTTCCTGCGTGCGGCGCACGAACAGACCCCGCTCCGGGGCCGGGCGCGCCGTGATTCGTTCAGCAGGAAGCAGAAATCATCCTTTCACTCCTTTTCATAAAAGTCGAGCCTATCATACGCCGCCACGCACCGTTTGTCAAGCCCTTGGCGGGGATTCCTCAGGAATCCGCCGGATGCTGGACAAGCCGGAGGGAATCTGGTAGAATTTTCTCGGAGTATTCTGCGCGGAAGCGGCAGCTGCGGAAAAGGAGGCAGAGATGTCTGATTTCATCTACCAGGGAAAGCGGGTTTACTACACGGAGGCAGGGGAGGGGGAGCCCTGCGTGTTCCTCCACGGCAACACGGCCTCCTCCCGGATGTTCACTTACCTGCTGCCCCTCTACACACCATCGTTCCGGGTGATCCTCCTGGACTTTCTGGGCAACGGCCAGTCGGACCGGGTGGAGACTTTCCCCCCGGAGCTGTGGATCGACCAGGGGCACCAGGTGGTGGAGCTGTGCCGGGCCCTGGACTGCGGCCCGGTGCACCTGGTGGGTACCAGCGGCGGGGCCTACGCCGCCATTAACGCCGCCCTGGAGGCACCGGAACTGTTCCGGAAGGTGGCGGCAGACAGCTTTGACGGCAGCACCCTGCCGGAGAGCTTTGGGGACGCACTGCTCCGGGAGCGGCAGGCCGCCAAGGGGGACGAGAGCGCCCGGGCCTTTTACGCCTGGTGCCAGGGAGAGGACTGGGAGCAGGTGGTTGACCGGGACACGGCGGTCCTGGTGGACTACGGGCGGAAGCAGACCCGCATTTTCCGCCGCCCGATCGAGGAGATCCAGGTGCCGCTGCTGATCACTGCCAGCCGGGCGGATGAGATGCTGGTGAATGACCTGGACGCGGAGTGCCAACGTCTGCGGGAGCGGAACCCGCTGATCCAATACCGGCTCTACGACACCGGCGCCCACCCGCTGCTGCTCTCCCGGGCGGAGGAGCTGGCGGAGCAGATCCGGGCGTTCCTCCTGGCCTGAATCGATTGCGTGAGCAAAGACCCCGGCACCAGATCTGCGGAATGCAGACGCGGCGCCGGGGTCCTATCATTTCGCTGCGTGGGAAAAGCGGGGCCAACGGGAAAGACTTCCGCAACCTGATACTTTCGTTACCGAGCGGTAAACTGAGACTCCGCAGAAAGCCGGTAACGCGCGAAAGTTCTTTTTGCCCCTTTTTCTTGCAAGAAAAAGGGGGGCTTAGAAATCAGCGTTGCCCACCGTTCTCGGATGGGGCAGGATGTCGCGGATGTTGCTGACGCCGGTGAGATACATCACCAGCCGCTCAAAGCCCAGACCGAAGCCCGCGTGCTTGCAGGAGCCGTAGCGCCGCAGGTCGCAGTACCACCAGTAGTCCTCCGGCTTCATGCCCAGCTCCGCGATGCGGCCCTCCAGCACGTCCAGCCGCTCCTCACGCTGGCTGCCGCCGATGATCTCGCCGATGCCGGGCACCAGGCAGTCCGCGGCGGCCACGGTCTTGCCGTCGTCGTTGAGGCGCATGTAGAAGGCCTTGATCTCCTTGGGATAGTCCGTGACGAACACGGGCTTCTGGTACACCTGCTCCGTGAGGTACCGCTCGTGCTCCGTCTGCAGGTCGCAGCCCCAGGAGACCTTGTAGTCGAACTTGTCGTTGTTCTTCTCCAGGATCTCCACGGCCTCCGTGTAAGTCACCAGGCCGAAGTCGGAGGAGGCCACATGCTCCAGCCGCTCGATGAGGCCCTTGTCCACGAAGCTGTTGAAGAAAGCCAGCTCGTCGGGGCACTTCTCCATCACCTGGCGGATGACGTACTTGATCATGGCCTCCGCCACGTCCATGTCGCCCTTCAGGTCCGTGAAGGCCATCTCCGGCTCGATCATCCAGAACTCGGCGGCGTGGCGCTGG
>CAJFNE010000219.1 GCA_904393855.1 uncultured Oscillibacter sp.
GACAACGACGGCGAGGGCCACTATACCGAGCTGAAGCAGAAGAACATCGACACCGGCATGGGCCTGGAGCGGCTGGCCTGTGTCAGCCAGAACGTGGCCTCCCTCTTTGACGTGGACACCGTCATGAACATCACCAACAAGGTCAGCGAGATCACCGGCGCCAAGTACGAGCAGAGTGACGAGATCGACGTGTCCCTCCGGGTCATCACCGACCACATCCGCTCCGCCACCTTCATGATCTGCGACGGCGTGCTGCCCTCCAACGAGGGCCGGGGCTACGTCCTCCGCCGCCTGCTGCGCCGGGCTGCCCGCCACGGCAAGCTCCTGGGAGTGGACCATCCTTTCCTGTACGAGGTGTGCGACACCGTGGTCCACGAGAACGAGGGCCACTATCCCGAGCTGCGGGAGCGGCAGGCCTATATCACCAAGGTCATCCGCACAGAGGAGGAGAACTTCGCTAAAACTCTGGATTCCGGCATGAAGATCTATGACGAGATGCTCGCCGCCCACAAGGCCAAGGGGGAGACCGTTTTCTCCGGCGCCGATGCTTTCAAGCTGTATGACACCTATGGATTCCCCATCGACCTGACGGGTGAGATGGTGGAAGAGGCCGGCATGACTGTGGACCAGGAGGGCTTCCGGGCCCTGATGGAGGAGCAGAAGGTCCGCGCCCGGAAAGCCCGGGAGGCCCTGGGCGACCTGGGATGGGCCGGCGTGGAGTTCGGCAAGGACGTGCCCGCCACGGAGTTCGTGGGCTATGACCACACCACCCTCTCTGACGCCAAGGCGGTGGCCCTTGTGGTGGAAAACGAGCAGGCCGAGGAGCTGATGCCCGGCGTGGAGGGCATCGTGGTGCTGGACCAGACGCCCTTCTACGCGGAGATGGGCGGCCAGGTGGCGGACCACGGCGTCCTGACCGCGTCAAACGGCGGGGAATTCCAGGTCACCGACGTCCAGAAAAACAAGGGCGGCAAGTTCATGCACTACGGCAAGATGACCGGCGGCGTCCTGAAAGTGGGAGACACCGTCACCGCCTCCATCGACGTGGACCGGCGGAAGGCCATCATGCGGGCTCACAGCGCCACCCACCTGCTGGACGCGGCGCTGAAGAAGGTCCTGGGGGACCACGTCCACCAGGCGGGCTCCCTGGTGGAGCCGGACCGGCTGCGGTTCGACTTTACCCACTTTGAGGCCATCACCCCCGCCCAGCTGGCGGAAATCGACAGGCTGGTGAACAACGCCATCCTGGAGGGCTACCCGGTGGTGACGGAGGTGCTGCCCATCGAGGAGGCCAAGCGCAAGGGCGCCGTGGCCATGTTCGGCGAGAAGTACGGCGACATCGTCCGCGTGGTGGAGATGGGCGACTTTTCCATGGAGTTCTGCGGCGGCACCCACCTGGATAACACCGCCAAGGCCGGCCCCTTCCGGATCAAGTCCGAGGGTTCCATCGCCTCCGGCGTCCGCCGGATCGAGGCCACCGTGGGCCAGCTGAGTTTGGACACCATGAATAAGAACCAGGAGCTGTTGTTCCATGCCGCCCAGGTGCTGAAGACTGCCCCTGGAGAGCTGGCTGCCAAGGCGGAGCAGCAGATGGCGGAGATGAAGGAACTGCGCCACGCTCTGGAGAAATTCAAGGCCGAGGCATCCCTGAACGAGGCCCGGCAGTTCTTGACCGCCGCCAAGGAGGTGGGAGGACTGAAAGTCCTGACGGCCCATCGGGACGGTATGGACGCGAATGCCCTGCGGCAGATGGGCGACTTCCTGCGGGATAAGGAGCCCGCGGCGGTGGCGGTGCTGTCCTCCGTCAACAACGGCAAGATCACTTTCCTGGCGGTCTGCGGCCCGGAGGCGGTGAAGAAGGGCGTCAAGGCCGGTGAACTGGTCAAGAGCGTCTGCGCCATCTGCGGCGGCAAGGGCGGCGGCAAGCCCGACAGCGCCATGGGCGGCGGGTCTGACCTGCTGAAACTGGACGATGCTCTGGCCAGCGTGGACGATTTTGTAGCGGAGAAGCTGAAGTAAGACGTCCCATTGGACGCGGGAATGACAGCCATGCTGATGGCTGGGCAGATGCACCCCCCATTTCTCTTTTGGTCTTGCCAAAAGAGAAACGGGCCGTGCACGGTCCAAAGAGAAAAAACGCTACGGCGGGTCGGTCTGCACAAGTGCAGACCTCCTGCCGCCGGCGGGGGATGGCTGGAGGTCCCGCGCGGTAGTCAGAGACGGAAACGCACTACCCTTGGGGTGGTTTTTGGCCCGGGGAGGTCAGGGATACATCCTGCGCTTCTTTTCGCTGCCGCTGGCCGCCCCGTGCGGTAGCTGGTGCAACGGGCCGATGAGGGTATCGGCCCCTACTATCGCCCGGGAAGCGCGAAGCGAAGCGGAACGCGCGGAAAGAGGAGCAGTTTAAATGCGTTCTTGCACCCCGACCCAAGATGCACCATCCACCACGGGACGGCAGTTGCAAACTCGCAGAAGAGTCTAGCGTGCCAGAAGGCCAGGCAAAATCGGCGCTTGCACCGATACGCCGACCCCCGTCGCGCGGTGGGCCACTGCACTGGAGCGCGCTAAGCGCCTTTTTCTCTTCCACCGGGCGCGGCGCATTCTCTTTTTGGCGCAACCAAAAAGAGAATGGGGGGCGCACCCCCTGTGGGAACGGCCCCCGGTGGAGATACCGCCCCAAAAGGAGAAAATTTTATGTCAACTCGTCAGGACATCCA
>CAJFNE010000220.1 GCA_904393855.1 uncultured Oscillibacter sp.
CGCCGCATGTGGGCGCCCTTGGCGCCGTTCTCCCAGGTGGAGATGGTCAGCACGTCCCCCGCCCGGGGGCAATCGTGGATGCGCAGTGCCAGCCGGGAGAGCAGGAAGACCTCCCGCTTGGCGTAGAGCACCTCGTGGGTCAGTCCCCTGGCGTCGTAGTCGTATCCGGCGAAAGCCGCCGCCTTGCTCAGCAGCGCCGCCACCCGGACCCGCTGGTCCGGTCCGCAGTCCCAAAAAATCAGCTCCTCCTGACGGGAGTAGCCGGTCTCCGTCAAAACCTGTTTGAAATCGTTCACACTGCGATACTCCTTCTCTTAAATTCCTGTGGGTTAGTTTACCACGATTCCCTGATTTTCACAATGGACAGGATTGACTTTCTGTCTAACCCTGGTATAATCGTCTCATTTCCAATTGAACAGGAGGACTTTCCATGGAAAAGACCACCATCTCCACGACCAGCGCCCCCGCCGCCATCGGCCCTTACGCCCAGGGCTGGACTGTGGGGGATTGGATCTATACCTCCGGTCAGATCGGCGCGGACCCTGCCACCGGGGAACTGCCCACCGGTATCGCCGCCCAGGCGGAGCAGAGCTGCCGGAACGTGGCCGCCGTGCTGGCGGCCGCCGGCGCCGCGCCCCAGGACGTGGTAAAGACCACCTGCTTCCTGGCGGACATGGCGGACTTCGCCGCCTTCAACGCGGTCTACGCCCGGCATTTCCCCGGCTGTCCCGCCCGCAGCTGCGTGGCGGTCCGGGAGCTGCCCAAGGGCGCCCTCTGCGAGATCGAGGCCGTGGCAGTCCGGGCATAAGGAAACGCTCTGCGCTGACCGCGCAGAGCGTTTTTCATTACTTCCGCACCAGCAGGATGCCCAGGGTGCCAGGCCCGCAGTGGGAGAAGATCGTACAGCCAGCCTTCGTCTCCACGATCTCCCCGAAGCGGCCATCCTTTCCCAGGATGTCCCGGGCAATGGAGGCCAGGTGATCGTCCGGGCAGGTGTCCACCAGGATCACCCGGCTGGTGTCCACGTCCGTGCGGCCCTCCAGCCGGTCTCGGAGGTAGTCCGCCACCACCTTCTCGATGGAGCCCCGGTACTTCTTTACCACGGACATCTTGCCGTCGATGACCTCGATGCAGGGGTGGAGCTTCAGGAGGTTGGCTCCCAGGGCCGTCACCGCCGAGCAGCGGCCGCCCTTCTTCATGTAGTCCAGCCGGTCCAGCACGAAGCTCATCTCCAGCCGGGGCGTCAGGTCCGTAAGCAAAGCCAGGATCTCCTCCACGGACTTTCCGGCCCGGGCCGCCTCCGCCGCCCAGAGCACCATCATGCCGTGGCCCACGGACAGGTTCTCCGAGCTGACCACATGGACGTTCGGCACCTCCTCCGCCGCCAGCACGGCGTTCTGGTGGCAGCAGGAGAAGTCCGGCCCGATGTTGAGATGGATGACCGCGTCATACCGGGCGGTCATCTCCTGGAAGAGGGCCTCGTAATCCGCCACGTTCACCGCGTTGGTGGTGGTAATGGCACCGCCGGCGTCCACATGGGCGGCGATATCCGCCGGGGTGATGTCCACGCCGTCCTTATACAGGTGGTCCCCTTTCACGATCCCCAGGGGGATCACCGTCACGTCATATTGTTCCAGCAGCGCTGCGGGCAGGTCGCAGGTGCTGTCGGTGGTAATCTTGATCATCAGTTTCTTCCTCCAGCTAGGCAAATGTCAATTGATTGTACCACAGCGTCAGAAGAAATACCAGTCTCATTTTCTGGTTCTTAACGGGTTATGGGCAAATCCTCACAGGCGCAGCAGCCGGGCCTCCAGGCCGGACACGTCGTCCGCGTCATGGGTCACCAGCAGCACCGGCTTCCCCGCCGCCTCCCGCAGGAGGGCGGCCCGGCAGCGGGCCCGGTTCTCCTCGTCCAATCCGGTGAAGGGCTCGTCCAGCGCCAGGGCGTCGGAGGGCGCCAGCAGCGCCCGGATCAGGGCCAGCCGCCGCCGCATGCCGCCGGAGAACTCCCGGACGGGCTTCTCCGCCTCCTCCAGGAGACCCAGCTCCGCCAGGAGTCCGGCGGCCCGGGGACCGTCCCCGCACCCGGCAAAGCGCAGATTCCCCCAGGCGTCCAGGTGGCTCAGCAGCCGGTCCTCCTGAAACACCGCCGCCCAGCGGCACCCCTCCGGCAGCCGCACGGTCCCTTTGTCCGGGGCCTCCAGGCCCAGCAGAATCCGCAGCAGCGTGGTCTTCCCCGCCCCGGAGGGCGCCATGACGCAGGTGATCCGGTCCGCCCCGGCGGTCAGGGACACGTCCCGCAGCACCGTCTGCGTCCCGTAGGACTTCCAGAGGTGCTCCACCACAATGGCGCTCACAGCTTTCCCACCTTTCCCGTCAAGGCGTCCACGCCCCGGAGCAGCAGCCGCTCCAGCAGGACGGACGCCGCGATGATGACGGCGGTCCAGGCAAAGAGGTCCGCCGTCTGGAAGTACACCTTGGCGCTGTACAGATGGTCACCGATGGAGCCGTCCGGCAGGCCGATGACCTCCGCCGCCGCGCCGGACTTCCAGCAAAGGCCCATCCCCAGGGACAGGGCCGACCGGAAGTAGGGCAGCACCGCCGGCAGGTAGATGCCCCGCAGCTGCCGCAGCACCGGCACCCGGAACACCCGGGCCATCTCCAGCAGCTGCCAGCACGTTCAGGTACACCGGCGGGAAGGCCATCAGGCCGGAGATCAGCAGGGAGAGGTTCCGGGAGGAGATGAAGATCAGCGCCAGGATGATGAAGGACACCACGGGCACCGCTTTCACCACCGCCACCAGGGGGGAGAGCAGGTCCTCCACCCACCGGAACCGGGCGGAGAGAGCCGCCAGCACCACCGCCGCGACGCAGGCCAGCAGACCGCCCCCCAGGATGCGGGCGGTGGAGAATCCCACCGCCTGCCAGAACTCCGCGGTCACCGCCAACTCCAGCAGTCGGCGAAGCGCCTCCACCGGGGACGCCAGCAGCAGCGTCCGCCCGCCGGTGGTGGACGCCAGGGCCATGCTGGCCCCCTGCCACACCAGCAGCCAGAATGCCACCGCCCACAGCCGCACCGATCCCTTTCCCATCATCTGCTTCGCCTCCTCTCCCGAGATGAACCGCGCCCCGGTATCAACCGGGGCGCGGGAACGCGCTGTGCCCGCGGGCTCAGGCGCTGTAGTAGAAGTCGTCGTTAGGCATGGCGCCGCCCACGGACTCCGGATTCTGCTCCCAGAGGACGCTGAGATAACCGGAGAGCATGTCCATCATCTCCGTGCCGGTGATGCACACGATGTTGCAGTAGGGCAGGGCCTGCTCCGCCACGGCGGCGTCCACGATGTCATAGCCGCCGATGAGTTCCGCCGCCTCGGCGGTGTTGTCGTTCACCCACGCGACGCTCTCGGCGTACTCCGTCAGGAACGCCTCCACCGCCGCCGGGTGCTGCTCCACGAACTCCGCCCGGGCCACCACCACGCCGGTGAGCAGGGCGGAGCCGTTGTCCAGGGCGTCCCACTCCTCCGTCAGGTCCAGGGCAATCCGCAGGTCCGCCAGCTGGTTCTGGGCCACGGTGACGAAGGGCTGGGGCAGCATGGCGATGGTGGCCGCGCCGGAGGCCAGGGCCGCCACGCACTCGCTGTGCTCGCTCTTCCAGTCGA
>CAJFNE010000221.1 GCA_904393855.1 uncultured Oscillibacter sp.
AACTCCGCCAGCACCGCCCGGCACTCCTCCGCCAGGATGCCGCCCACCAGGGCGGGCCGGTTGGGAAAGTTCTCCATGAAGAGGTTCGTCACCCCGCCGCAGGCGCCGAAGGCCTCGTCCCGGGCGCCGTACCACACCCGGCGGATGCGGGCGTTCAAAATGGCCCCGGCACACATGGGGCAGGGCTCCAGAGTCACGTACAGCTCGCAGTCCTCCAGCCGCCAGGTGCCGAGGCGCTCGTTGGCCTGGGCGATGGCCTCCATCTCCGCGTGGGAGACCGTGGCCTGTTTTTCCTCCCGCCGGTTGCGGCCCCGGCCGATGATCTCCCCCTCCCGGACAATGACGCAGCCCACGGGCACCTCCCCCGCCGCCGCGGCCTCCCGGGCCAGGGCCAGGGCCTGGCCCATATAGTCCTCCGCTGTCATGTTTTTCCTGCCTCCCTGTATGAAACCTGGCATAATTGTCCAAACTCCCCATACATCTGGAAGTGGGAGGGACACAGCCATGAAACCTGTTTTTTCCAAAAAGCACCCCCAGGACCCGGAGCTTTTGACCCTGCGGTCCGAGCTGCTGGAGGCCCAGGGCGAGCTGGCCCAGGCCTACCGCCAGTTTGACCAGGCGGTGGACCCGGAGCTGGTGGAGTCCTGCATCTATCAGATCAGCGCCGTCAAAGCCCGGTGCAACTACCTGATCCGCGCCATCAAGGAGCGGGGGCCCCAGGCCGCCGCTGCCGCCCAGACGGAGGGGGACTCGGTATGGACTTGAGCCAAAAGATCCTCGTGGGAGTCCTGGCGGCCTTCCTCCTGATCGCCCTGATCCGGGTATTTCAGGCGCCGCTGCGGCTGGCGCTGAAGCTGCTGGTGAACACCCTCCTGGGCTTCCTGGCCCTGTGGGCGGTGAACCTGACGGCGGGCGTCACCGGCATCACCCTGGGCTTGAACCTCTGGAACGCCCTGGTCATCGGCGTGCTGGGCCTGCCGGGGTTCGTGCTGCTGCTCCTGACCCAGTGGGTGCTGTAGCATACATACTTACAGCAGCTCGTTCCCCGCGCTGTCGTAGTACGCGCTCTCCAGGTGCCAGCCGTCCGCACCGCCGGTAAACCGCCAGATGGTGAGGGAGGGCGGCGCGGGAATCGGGACGGCCTCCTCCGGCCCGTCGTCCAGCCGGAAGCGAATCTCCGCCAGCTCCTCCGACTCATTCCAGATGGCGTAGCACACCTCCCGGTCGCCGGAGTAGCCCCGCAGGGGTTCCGTGTAGACGCCGCGCACCGGGTGCGGGCCGTACATGCGCCGGGGACTTAAATATGCCTCATAGTTTCCGTCCTCATTCTGCCGGAACCGGATGATCCAACGGTCATCCGGTTCCCCTTTTGCGCTCCGGAACACTGCGATGCGGTCGGCCCCGTCGTCCGCCACCGCCAGCAGCTCCACCTGGCCCTCCACCTCCCGGCGGAGGTAGCGCTGGATGGCGCCCTTATCGTTGCCGTAGATCACCGGCTCGTAAAGCGCCGCGCAGGTGACGATCACGCAGCTGACCAGCAGGAAAATCCACCGGGCTCTGGCCGTCCGGCCCATGATACCGCCTCCCCAAAATAGAAAATGAGATTTTGAGAGATAATGAGAGATATTTAGAGAAAATCGCAGCTTTCTCCGGTGTAAATGAATTTCTTGTTGACAGAGCCTGTCCGCCGTGGTATAAATAACCTTGCTCCGATTGTAACCCGGAGCCTTTGATTTGTAAAGCAAAAGCAAAATTTATCATATGGAGGAAACATCATGTCCACTTTCATGGCAAACAAGGCCAACATTGAGCGCAAGTGGTACATCCTGGACGCCGCCGGCAAGCCCCTGGGCAAAACCGCCGTCCGGGCTGCGGACCTGCTGCGCGGCAAAGGCAAGGTTACGTTCACCCCGCACGCCGACTGCGGCGACTATGTCATCATCATCAACGCCGGCAAGGCGGTCCTCACCGGCAAGAAGGGTGAGCAGAAGATGTACCGCACCCACTCCGGCTGGATCGGCGGCCTGAAGGAGACTCCCTACCGCATCCTGATGGAGGAGAAGCCCGAGGTGGCCATGAAGGTGGCCGTCCGCGGCATGCTGCCCAAGAACACCATCGGCAAGGACTCCCTGAAGCGCCTGCACATCTACGCGGACGCCAACTATGAGCAGCAGGCCCAGAAGCCCGTGGCTCTGGACGTCGAGTAAGGAGGAAGAAGAGCATGTATCAGTCTAAGAAGCCCTATCTGTATGGCACCGGCCGTCGGAAGTCCTCCGTGGCCCGCGTCCATCTGTTCCCCAACGGCACCGGCTCCATCACCATCAACGGCCGGGACATTGATGAGTACTTCGGCCTGGACACCCTGAAGATGGTGGTCCGTCAGCCCCTGGAGGCCACCGGCAACACCGGCAAGATGGACATCGTGGCCACCGTCACCGGCGGCGGCGTGTCCGGCCAGGCCGGCGCCCTGCGCCACGGCATCGCCCGCGCCCTGCTGCTGGCCAGCGAGGACTATCGTCCCATCCTGAAGAAGGCTGGTTTCCTGACCCGCGATCCTCGTATGAAGGAGCGGAAGAAGTACGGTCTCAAGGCAGCCCGTCGCGCTCCGCAGTTCAGCAAGCGATAATTTTAGTTCAAAACAGCTCAAAAACCCCGAAACCATGCGGTTTTC
>CAJFNE010000222.1 GCA_904393855.1 uncultured Oscillibacter sp.
GTTCCATGACGGTGACTTTCTTCTCGTCCAGGGCGGCCAGGTTCTCCGCATGGAGCTCCGGCGAGGAGACATAGCCGGCCAGCACCAGGTGGGACAGCAGTGCGAGAACCAGCAGACCCGCGCAGATTCCCAGCTTGCGGAGCAGATTTCTTTCTCTTTGCATCTTGGTTCCTCCTCATATTGAGTTTGCGTTGCCGCATAAGAGCCCCTGCAAATTTTGCGTCCTCTAAACGTGGCAAAAAAGAGAATGGAGGCTGCTGGTATTGGACCTTGCGAGCCTCCATTCTGAATATGATTTACAACTCAACTACCGTGACCTCATGCCCTGTGTAGGGCAGGAACTTTTGCAGCACGTCGGCGGTCTTGAGCTTCAGGCTGCTGGTGCAGATGCAGGGGTGGCAGGAGAGGTACTCCGCCTCGTACACCTCCCGCTCCATCAGAAGCCGCACCTGGTGCTCCGTGTCGTTCATGAGCCCCAGGATCGTGGCCGAACCGGGGGTGCAGTGCAGCAGCTCCCAGAGGGCTTCCTCCGGCGCGAAGGACAGCCGGGCGGAGCCGATCTGGTGGCTCAGGTCCTTCGTGTGGAAGGGCTTGTCCGGCCCCATGCAGAGGAGGTAGAACTGGGTCTTCTGCCGGTTGCAGAGAAAGAGGTTCTTACAGATGGGCATGCCCAGGACCTCGCTGACAGCGGCGCACTTCTCCATGTTGTCGGCGGGGTCGCCGGACACCCGGTCGTAGTCGATACCCAGCTTTTCCAGAATGTCAAAGGCCGCCGCCTCCTGGGGCAGCAGCTCCCCCTCCGGGCGGGTGTTGTGGTACAGCGCGGAAATGTTCATCTCTCTTTATTCCTCTTTCAGCAGTTTTTCGCCCACCCGGTAGATGTCCCCGGCGCCCACGGTGAGCACCAGGTCTCCGGGCCGGACAATCTGCCGCAGCTGCTCCGTCACCTGGTCCAGGGTGGAGCAGTAGATGGACCCGGGAATTTGTTTACATAAATCGGCGGAGGAGATGCCCAGGGTGTTCTGCTCCCGGGCGGCGTAGATCTCCGCCAGCACCGCCACGTCCGCCAGCTTCAGCTCCTCCACGAAGCGGTCGAAGAGCTTGTAGGTGCGGGTGTAGGTGTGGGGCTGGAAGGCCACCACGACCCGCTGGTAGCCCAGGCCCTTGGCCGTGGTCAGCAGGGCGTGGAGCTCGTCGGGGTGGTGGGCGTAGTCGTCGTAGATCTCCGCCCCGTGGTAGGTGCCCTTGTGCTCGAAGCGCCGGCCGGCGCCGGTGAAGCTGTCCAGGCCCTGGGTGACGGCCTCCCCGGGGATGCCCAGCACATAGGCGGCGGAGGCGGCGGCCAGGGCGTTGAGGACATTGTGACGGCCGTAGAGGTGGAGCTTCACATGGGCGTACTTCTCCCCATGGATCAGGATGTCAAAGGCGGGCGTGCCCTGAGACTCGTCCAGGTTGGCGGCGGTGCAGTCGGCGGGGTGGTCCAGGCCGAAGGTGAACACCGGGTGCTCCAGCCCCTGCACGGCGGTCATGGCGCCGGTGTTGTCCGCGCAGGCGATCACGTGGCCTGTGGGGGGCACCAGCTCCGCGAAGCGGTGGAAGGAGTGCTCGATGTCCTGCAAATCCTTGAAGAAGTCCAGGTGGTCCTCCTCCACGTTCAGAATCACCGCCACGGTGGGGAAGAAGCAGAGGAAGCTGTTGCAGTACTCGCAGGACTCCAGGATGATGGTGTCCCCATGGCCCACCCGGTAGCCGGCGTGGAGCAGGGGCAGCGTGCCGCCGATCATCACCGTGGGGTCGGCGTCCGCCGCCAGGAAGATGTGGGCGCACATGGAGGAGGTGGTGGTCTTGCCGTGGGTGCCGGAGACGCATACCGCGTTGGGGTAGCGCCGCATGATGGCGCCCCAGGCCTGGGCCCGCTCGTAGACGGGGATGCGGCGGGTCACGGCCCCGGCGATCTCCGGGTTGTTGTCATGGACGGCGGCGGTGCGGATCACCAGGTCGCAACTGCCCAGGTTCTCCGCGTTGTGGCCGATAGCCACGGGGATGCCCAGGGAGCGCAGGTGCTTCACCGTGGGGCTGTCGTTCATGTCGGAGCCCTGGACCTGCAGGCCCATACCCCGCAGGACCTCCGCCAGCGGGCACATGGAGACGCCGCCGATCCCCACCAGATGGACCCGCTTGCCGGGGACCAAAAGGGTTTCAATAGGAGTGGAATTGTGCATCATACCGGGGGACTTCCTTTCCAAAACCATTCCCCGCATTGCAGAGGCGGGGAAAAAGGTGTATAATCAAAAGCACTTTATTATATTCCAAAAAACGGGCGAATGCAACAGGAAAGTGGGCGAAAAAGGTGACGGACATGCCGCTGTATGTGAAAACGGTCCTGGGAACGCTGGAGGCGGCGGGCCAGGAGGCCTGGTGCGTGGGCGGCTGCGTGCGGGACGCCCTGCTGGGCCGTGAGCCGGAGGACTGGGACGTGGCCACCTCCGCCCTGCCGGAGGAGACCATGACGCTCTTTGCCGGACACGCCATCCCCACGGGCCTGCGCCACGGCACCGTCACTGTTCGGATGGATCACCGGAGTGTGGAGATCACCACCTATCGCACAGACGGACCCTATCACGACCACCGCCGGCCGGACGCCGTCACGTTCACCCGCTCC
>CAJFNE010000223.1 GCA_904393855.1 uncultured Oscillibacter sp.
GGAGATCGACTACGCCGAGGCCCACAACGTGCCCCTGAAGATCTCCCGGGAGACCAACTACTCCAAGGACAAGAACCTGTGGCACCTGAGCCACGAGGGTCTGGACCTGGAGGACCCCGCCAACGAGCCCCAGTACGAGAAGCCCGGCTTCCTGGAGATGGGCGTCAGCCCCATCCAGGCCCCCGATCAGGCTACATACGTGACGCTGGACTTTGAGAAGGGTGTGCCCGTAGCCATTGACGGTGAGAAGATGAAGGCCAGCGACATCATCCGCAAGCTGAATAAGCTGGGCGGCGAGAACGGCATCGGCCTGCTGGACATCGTGGAGAACCGGCTGGTGGGCATGAAGGACCGGGGCGTATACGAGACCCCCGGCGGCACCATCCTCTACAAGGCCCATCAGCTGCTGGAGATGATCACCATTGACAAGGACACCGCTCACATGAAGAGCAAGCTGGCGGTGGACTTTGCGGACCTGGTCTACAACGGCAAGTGGTTCACTCCCCTGCGGGAGGCCCTCAGCGCCTTTGCCGACAAGACCCAGGAGCATGTCACTGGCAGCGTGAAGCTGAAGCTCTACAAGGGCAATATCATCACCTCCTCCATCACCTCTCCTGAGAGCCTGTACTCCGAGGAGCTGGTGACGTTCAACGAGAGCGCCTATGACCAGACCAACGCCACGGGCTTCATCAACCTGTGGGGTCTGCCCGACACGGTGCTGGCGCTGCGGGAGCAGGGAAAGCTGTAAGGGAGTTACCAAGGGGGCTTGGCCCCCTTGAATCCTTTATCGGGGAGTTCGTCCGATGGGACGGGGGCAATAGCCATGATGATGGCTGGGTCATTCCACCCCCCATTTTCTTTTCGGTCTTGCCGAAAAGACTGCGCCCGCAGGCGCGTGTCGTAGGCCAACCGCCGCATAAGCGGCGGCACTTAGGCCGGAGACAAACGGGCCGCGCCCGCAAGGGGTACGCCGCATCCGTAAGCGGCAAAGCCGCCAACGGCTGCGCAGTGGACGGTCCAAAAGAAAAGAACGCTAGCGCCGAACTTGCGCGTTCGCGCAAGTTGGCTTAAGTACGGGGGCTGTCCTGAATCGGTTCCGACGAAGCCCGGGCAGTCTCCTACCGGCACACGGCGAACCTTGGGTGCTTGAAAGTCCCCCTGCCCGCGTGTAGAAGTCTGGTGGAAACCTCCAGGGAGATCCCGGATACCCCGCCTTCCTCTTTCCGCTGGCGCTACCCTGGCGGCTTGCTGGGCTTCCATCCACCACCAGACAAAGCGCAAGCGAATTTAGAAGAACAGCCCTTTCGACAACCACCCCGAGGTCTGCGCCAGACCCACAATCGCGGCGTAAGACCCGCGCAAGTGAATAGTCCGGCGCGAGCCGGTAGAAGACTCCCTAAGTTTTGTCGGCATATATTCGGAAGACCCCCGTATTAAGCAAACCTGCACGAACGTGCAGGTTCTGCGCCAAGCGATTTTTTCTCTTGGACCGTCCACGGCCCGTTCTCTTTTTGTCAAGAACAAAAAGAGAATGGGGGGTGGAGTCCCGCGGCGATGCGCCGCACTCCCCCGCGCCGCAGAGCGGCGCCCCACCCCACTGCGCCGCACTCCCCCGCGCCGCAGAGCGGCGCCCCACCCCACTCCACCCCCACAGAAAGGATATCAATTCTATGAAACTTTGGTCCGGGCGCTTCGGCAAAGACACCGACGCCCTTGTCAACGAACTGAACGCCTCCATCTCCTTTGACCAGCGGTTATATAAGGAGGACATCACCGGCTCCATGGCCCACGCCAGGATGCTGGGGGACTGCGGCATCATATCAAAAGAGGACGCAGCCGCCATCATCGACGGACTCCAGGGCATTCTGGAGGACGTGGAGGCGGGGAAGGTGGAGTTTACCGCCGACAACGAGGACATCCACATGAATGTGGAGGCCCTGCTTACCGCCCGTATCGGCGACGCGGGAAAGCGGCTCCATACCGCCCGCAGCCGCAACGACCAGGTGGCGGTGGACTTTCGGATGTACGTCCGGGAACAGATCCCGGTCATCGTGTCTCAGCTGCTGGAGCTGGAGGCCGTTCTCTGCCGCCAGGCGCGGAAGTACCAGACCGCCGTTATGCCTGGCTACACCCATCTCCAACGGGCCCAGCCCATCTCTTTTGCCCAGCATCTCATGGCCTACGCCAGTATGTTCCGCAGGGATGTGACCCGGCTGGAGGACTGTGCCGCCCGGCTGAACGAGTGCCCCCTGGGCTCCGGCGCTCTGGCGGGGACCACCTACCCCATCGACCGCTGGCAGACCGCCAAGGCGCTGGGCTTTGACCGGCCCATGTCCAACTCCCTGGACGGCGTCAGCGACCGGGACTACGCCCTGGAGCTCCTGAGCGGTCTCTCCATCCTCATGATGCACCTGAGCCGCTTTGCCGAGGAGGTCATCCTCTGGTGCAGCTGGGAGTTCAAGTTCATCGAGCTGGACGACGCCTACGCCACCGGCAGCAGCATCATGCCCCAGAAGAAGAACCCGGACGTGGCGGAACTGGTCCGGGGCAAGACGGGCCGGGTCTACGGCGACCTCATGAGCCTGCTGACGGTGATGAAGGGCCTGCCCCTGGCGTACAACAAGGATATGCAGGAGGACAAGGAGCCGGTGTTCGATGCCGTTGACACGGTGGAGATGTGCCTGCCGGTGTTCGCCGCCATGCTGGATACCATGACCGTCCTGCCGGAGAACATGCGCAAGGCGGCGGGGAGGGGCTTCATCAATGCCACGGACTGCGCCGACTACCTGACCAAGAAGGGGATGCCCTTCCGGGACGCCTACACGACGGTGGGCCACCTGGTGGCCCAGTGCACTCAGCAGGGCAAGACCCTGGAGGACCTGACCCTGGAGGAGCTGAAAGCGGTGTCCGGCCTCTTTGAGGAGGACGTGTACGACGCCCTGAATCTGGAGAACTGTATGGCCCTCCGGGCCAGCTACGGTGGTCCCGCCGTCAGCGAGACCACGCGGCAGATTGAGGAGATCGAACAATTCGTCAGCGAGCGAACGGAAAAGAGATCAAAGTGAAAAGATAAAGGATCAAAGATAGGCAAAACCAGTCATATCTCTTATCTTCTGCGGGGGAGTGGCAATATGAAACCCAAAGTTTACATCGACGGAAAAGACGGCACCACGGGCCTCCAGATTTACGACCGGCTGGCAGCGCGGGACGACATCGACCTGCTGCTGATCGATGAGACCAAGCGGAAAGACAGCGCGGAGCGGCGGAAGCTGATGGCGGCGGCGGACATCGTGTTCCTGTGCCTGCCGGACGCGGCGGCTATCGAGGCCGTGGCTCTGGCGGAGGGCACCGGCGCCCGCATCATCGACGCCTCCACCGCCCACCGGACGGCACCGGGCTGGGTCTATGGTTTCCCGGAGCTGCGAAAGGGCCAGAGGGAGGCCATCGCCAAGGCGGACCGGGTGGCCAACCCCGGCTGTCACGCCACGGGGTTCATCTCCATCGTGGCCCCGCTGGTGCAGGCGGGCGTTCTGCCTGCAGATGCGGACCTCAGCTGCTTCTCCCTCACCGGCTACTCCGGCGGCGGCAAGAAGATGATCGCCCAGTACGAGGCGGCGGAAAAGCCGGAGGAGCTGTTCAGCCCCGGCATCTACGGCGTGATGCAGAACCACAAGCACCTGCCGGAGATGCATAAAATCTGCGGCCTGACGAAGCCGCCGGTGTTCAGTCCCATCGTGGATGACTATTACAAGGGCATGGCCACCACAGTGCCCCTGCACAGGAGCCAACTGCGGGGGGTCTCCAGCCTCCACCAGGTGTGGCAGGTCCTGGCGGATCACTACGGCACCTACGACGGAAAGCGCTTGGTCTATGTGGCCGGCGATCCCACCGACGAGGAGGGGGGCATCGAACCCAACTCCAAGCTCTATGGAAACGCCAAGGCCGGGTCCAACGATCTGACCCTGGTGATGGCGGGGAACGACGAGCAGTTCACCATCACGGCCCTGTTTGACAACCTGGGAAAAGGCGCCTCCGGCGCGGCGGTGCAGAACATGAACCTGATGCTGGGGCTGGAGGAAACGGCGGGACTATTGTGAGATAAAAGTGAAAAGATAAAGGATAAAAGATGGGCAAATTAGGGAATATCTCTTATCTTTTATCTCTTATCTCTTATCTCCGGCATCCATGTGGGCGTGAAGACCCATGCCGCCTGGAAGAAGGATTTAGCCCTGATCGCGTCCGACGTGGACTGCGCGGCGGCGGCGGTTTTCACGAAGAATGTGGTGAAGGCCGCGCCCATCCACGTGGACCGTGTCCATCTGGCGGACGGGAAAGCCCGGGCCATCATTGCCAACAGCGGCAACGCCAACGCCTGCGCCCCCCAGGGGGAGGAAAACGCGGAGCGGATGTGCGCGGCGGCGGCCCAGGCCATCGGCTGCAAACCGGAGGACGTGCTGGTGTCCTCCACCGGCGTCATTGGCCAGACACTGAACATTCAGGTCATCGAGGACGGCGTGCCGTCCCTGTACGCCGCCCTGGACCGCTCCGATGCCGCCAGCGATGCGGCGGCCCACGCCATCATGACCACGGACACCGTGAAAAAAGAGGTGGCGGTGGAGACCACCATCGGCGGCAAGACCGTCCGCATGGGCGGCATCGCTAAGGGCTCCGGCATGATCCACCCCAATATGGGCACGATGTTGTGCTTTTTGACCACTGACTGCGCCATTTCCCCGGAGATGATTAAGGCCGCCCTGCTGGAAACCGTGCGGGTCAGCTTCAACCGGGTCAGCGTGGACGGGGACACCTCCACCAACGACTCCTGCATCGTGCTGGCCAACGGCCTGGCGGGCAACGCTCCCATCACGGAGCAGGGCGCGGACTATGACGCGTTTGTGGAGGCCCTGCGCGCCCTGTGCGTGGAGTTGGCCCAGAGAATCGCCTCCGATGGCGAGGGGGCCCGGCATCTGATCACCTGCACCGTCACCGGGGCTGCGGACGAGGCCCAGGCGGAGACCGTGGCGGGCTCTGTCATCTCCTCCACCCTGACCAAGGCGGCTATCTTCGGCGCTGACGCCAACTGGGGGCGTGTCCTCTGCGCCATGGGCTACTCCGGCGCGGAGTTTGACCCGGAGAAAGTGGACGTGTCTTTCGCCAGCGCGGCCGGCAC
>CAJFNE010000224.1:0-2568 GCA_904393855.1 uncultured Oscillibacter sp.
AGCCTGCAGCAGAAGCTGAACAAAACCATCGTCTTTGTCAGCCACGACATGGGCGAGGCCCTGAAGCTGGCGGACATCATCATCTTCATGTCCGCCGGCGAGGTGGTGCAGATGGCCTCCCCGGAGGAGATGCTGGAGCATCCCGCCAACGAGCTGGTCCGCACCTTCATGGGCAAGCACGCGCCGGACACCCCCGCCCCCTCCAAGGTGGAGAGCTTCATGCGTACCAACGTGGCCAGCGTCCGCAAGGACCGGGGCGTGCTGGAGTGCGCGGAACGGATGGCCCGGGCCAGCGTGGACACGCTGCTGGTGACGGACGAGCAGAACCGCTACCTGGGCGTGGTCTCCATCGGCGACATCCGCCACTGGGGCCGGGAGCTCACCAGCATCGAGCCCCTGATCCGCCAGACCGCCCGGACCGTCCGGGTGGGAGACGAGGC
Organism: uncultured Oscillibacter sp.; assembly: GCA_904393855.1. Classification (GTDB taxonomy): domain Bacteria; phylum Bacillota; class Clostridia; order Oscillospirales; family Oscillospiraceae; genus Oscillibacter. Next base: position 441 of record CAJFNE010000224.1, read on the forward strand.
CAAGGAGAGCTTCGACTACCTGCTGGACTCCGGGGCCAACTATGTGGTGGTACTGAACGCGGACGATACCATCGCCGGCATCGTCACCAAAACCAGCGTGGCCCAGTCTGTGGCGGAGAATCTGTGGGGTGATTCCAAATGAGCGGATTCTTTGACACCATCCAGACACTCTTTGCGGATTACGGCGCGGAGCTGCTGACGGCCATCGGGGTACACACGGTCTATGTGGTGATCTCCGTGATCATCGGCTTTGCGGTGGGCCTGGTGCTGGGCATCCTGCTCTCCCGGGTCCCCCGGTGGCTCTCCGGCATCATCATTCCCGTGCTCTCCATCTTCCAGACCATCCCCGGCCTGGTGTTCATCGGCGTGCTGTTCATCTGGTGGGGCGGCATCTATCCCACGGTGATCGTGGCTCTCAGCGTATACGCCATGTTCCCGGTTCTGAAGAACACCTACACCGGCATTCTGGAAGTAGACAGCCAATATATCGAGGCCGCCCGCGGCTGCGGGATGTCTCCCTTCCAGACCCTGGTGCGGGTGGAGCTGCCCCTGGCCATGCCCGTCATCATCGCAGGGCTGCGGATGGCCACGATCTATACGGTCTCCTGGGCGGTGCTGGCCTCCATGATCGGGCTTGGGGGCCTTGGCAACTTCGTCTATCGGGGCACCAGCTCCAACAACAACACCCTGATCCTGCTGGGCGCCATTCCGGCGGCCATCCTGGCCATCCTCTTCGGGGCGGTCATTGACCTGCTCCAGAAGAAGGTCACTCCCCGCGGCCTGCGAAAGGAGGCGGGCAGATGAGCTGGGATCTGATTTTCCAACACCTGTTCATTGTGCTGGCGGCCAGTCTGCTGTCCATCGCGGTCGGCCTTCCCCTGGGCATCTGGGCCTATGTGTCCAAGGTGGCCCGGCCCATCATCCTGCGGATCGTGGATCTGCTGCAGACCATTCCCTCCCTGGCATTGCTGGGCATCATCATGGTGGTGCTGGACCCCGGCAAGCTGACGGTCATCACGGGCATCACCCTGTACTCCCTGCTGCCCATCGTGCGGAACACCTGCCTGGGGCTTCAGGAGGTGGACCCCGGCGTGAAGGAGGCGGCCCGGGGCATGGGCATGAGCAAGCCCTACCGGGTTCTGATGGTGGAATTTCCCCTGGCCTTCCCCACCGTGTTCACCGGCATCCGCATCGCGGTGGTGAACGCCATCGGCACGGCGGTCTTCGCCGCCTTCGTGGGCGGCGGCGGTCTGGGCGGCGTCATCACCCAGGCCATCCGGATTTCGGACATGGGACAGCTGCTGGCGGCCACCGGCGTCCTGATGGTCATCGCCGTGGTTTTGGACCTGGTGATGAGCTGGTTCGAGGGGCAGATGCGCAAGAGCCGGGGCGGCTCCAAGAAGATGTGGGTTCCCGTGGCCCTGATCGTGGCCGCTTTCATCGCCCTGCTGCCTTACGGCAAGAGCGGCACCGGCGACATCCTGCTGTACGACGGCGACTACTCCGAGACCCAGCTGATGCACCACATGGCTAAAATGCTGATTGAGGACCAGACGGATCTGACCGTCACCATCCAGGATCAGATGTCCCAGGTGAACAACTGGAACGCCCTGAAAGATGACGGCCACACCTGTGACCTGATGATCTCCTACGACGGCACCCTGCTGACCACGTTCTTCCATCAGGACACCCCTGACGTGCCGGAGGGCATGACCATCTACGATTACGTCAAGGAAAAGGCCCTGGCGGATTACGACATCCATGTGCTGGGCAAGCCGGGCTTTGAGAACACCTATGCCATCGGTGTGCCGGAGGAGCTGGCGGAGGAGTACGGCCTGGAGACCATCAGCGACCTGATTCCCATTGCGGATCAGCTGGTCTTCGGCGCGGAGCAGGAGTTTTTTACCCTGGAGGGCAGCATGAAGTACAATCCTTTCGTGGAGTTCTACGGGCTGAATTTCGCGGAATACCGCCCGGTGGATATGGGCCTGAAGTACTCCGCCATCGAGAACGGCACCTTCGACGTCTCCGTGGTCTATACCACCGACGGTCTGAACATCAAGACCGGTCTGAAAGTTCTGGAGGATGACAAGGGCTTCTTCCCCGACTACTTCGGCGCCTATATTGT
>CAJFNE010000224.1:2647-3005 GCA_904393855.1 uncultured Oscillibacter sp.
AGCAGATGACGGAGCTCACCTATCAGGTGGACGTGGAGGGCCGCACCGTGGACGAGGTGGCCCGGGAGTTCCTGGTGAGCCTGGGTCTGCTGTCCGCATAACGCTTTCCGAGCATGCTCTCCGGAACCTGAGGTTCCGGAGAGCATTTTTCTGAAAAAGTTCCATCCCCGCCGCAACCGAAGGGTGCGATTTCTCGTCTATACCGGCAGAGGGGGGATGGGAATGAGGCGAAAACGCGTGGCGCTGCTCTGCTGCGCCGCCGTCCTGCTGGCCCTGGCGGCGGGTCTGCTGTTCTGGGGCCGCAGGCCCTTTCGGGGGCTGGAAGCGGCGGACATCGCGGCGGTCTCCGTCACCCTGA
>CAJFNE010000225.1 GCA_904393855.1 uncultured Oscillibacter sp.
CCTGGGCAGCGTGAAGCTGGCCCGGGACTCCGAGTACCAGGGCATCATGCCGGTGCGGGGCAAGATCCTGAACTGCCTGAAGGCGGACTACGCCCGGATCTTCAAGAGCGAGATCATCACGGACCTGATCAAGGTCCTGGGCTGCGGCGTGGAGGTTCAGAACAAGCACGTGAAGAACGTGGCGGCCTTTGACCTGAACAACCTCCGGTGGAGCAAGGTGGTCATCTGCACCGACGGCGACGTGGACGGCTTCCAGATCCGGACTCTGATTTTGACCATGCTGTACCGGCTGACTCCCACCCTGATCCGGGAGGGGTATGTGTATATCGCGGAGACCCCCCTCTTTGAGATCAACTGCGGTGACCAGACCTGGTTCGCCTACTCCGACAAGGAGAAGAACGACATCCTGAAGAGCCTGGAGGGCAAGAAGGTCAAGGTGGACCGCTCCAAGGGCCTGGGTGAGAACGACCCGGACATGATGTGGCTGACCACCATGAACCCGGAGACCCGGCGGCTGATCAAGGTGATGCCCGCGGACGTGGAGCGCACGGCGGCGGTGTTCGACCTGCTGCTGGGGGACAATCTCCAGGGGCGGAAGGATCATATTGCCGAGAACGGGTATAAGTACCTGGAAATGGCGGATATTTCGTAAGTAAAAGAGCCCCGGCCGGAGCCCAGCACAGCGGGTCCGGTCGGGAGAGGAGGGACAAGGGAGCGTCCTTTGCTTTCGCCCCAGGCGGAAACAAAGGGAAGCGGACTTTGGCCCGACGGGGAGATGGCGGATATTTCGTAAGGAAAGGGTCCCCGGCCAAAGCCCAGCGGAGGTAAGGAGGTTCCCATGGAAACCATCAAGAAATGGGCGCAGATTCTCTTCATTGCGGCGGTGGCGCTGCCTGTCTTCCGGCAGGATTTCCCCACCATGGCGTTCCTGTATGCCATTACCACAGGGGTCTCCCTGGCCATGGGCCTTGGCTGCCTGCTGGGCCCCGGGACGGCCGCCGCCTGGGAGAGGCGGGGCGTGGACCGGGCGGTTCAGCGCCGGTGGAGCCGGGTGCAGGGAGTGCTGTTCCTGGCAAACGCCGCCATCTGTCCGGCGGGCTGGCTGCTGGCGCGATTCGTGGCCTTTGACACGGACTTCATCCTGCTGGCCCAGTACGTCGGCTTCGTGATCGCCAGCGCGGCGGGAGCGGTGCCATTGGCGCGCCCACTGGAAAAGGAATAAAAAAGCTGTGACGGAGCGGATCTGCATAAAGCCTGCGGAGGGGATGCCATGGAACGCCCCCAGCGAAAGCGCCTGCGGCTGGAGTCCTATGACTACAGCCAGCCGGGGTATTATTTCATCACCATCTGTACCAAAGAGCGGCATCAGAACATCCTGTGTTCCCTGGACCTTGTAGGGGCCGCCGTCCCCGGCGGCCCGCAGGTACCTCTGCCGCGCCCGGACGGCTCGCAGGACGCAATTCCATCACCCTGCCGCCCCTGGGTGGCGCTTACCCCCGTCGGGGAAATCGTAGAACGGCTGATTTTACGGATAGACGCGGCATATCGCGGCGTTGTTTCCGTGGATACCTATTGCATCATGCCAGATCATATCCACCTGATTCTGGTGATCCGTCCCCAGATGGACGGGCCGCCGGGGGCGGCGGCCCCTACGGGGATTCCAGCGGTGGTGAATGCGTTGAAAGGCCTGGCTTCCAAGCAGATCGGCCATTCCATCTGGCAGCGGGGCTATTACGACCACATCATCCGTAGCGATACCGACCTGGCGGAAACCCGCCAGTATCTTTTGCACAATCCCCTGCACGGAAGCATCCGGCAGGGATGAAGGACGATACCAACAGCGACAGCGTTTTTTGCCTGCCGGAATACCAAGAACACGGAGGAATCACACAATGGACTGGATCGAAAATCAGATGGACTGGAACGAATATCTGCGCACCTGGGGCGTCCGGCTGCGGAGCCTGGCCCAGGGCGGCCTGTACTACGGCGAGGGCGGTGAGGCGGACATCCCCCGCTACCAGCGGATGCAGGAGATCGCCCGGGAGCTGGTGGAGGCCAGTGAAGCTGTCAGCGACGAGCAGGTGGCGGAGATGGCCCAAAGCCTGCGGCGGCAGGCGGCCTCCCTGACGGAGGCGGACGCGGACGCCCTGGCCCGGCAGCTGCTGGGTAAAAAGGAGGGCGTTGCGCAGGAGCAGGTCCGGGCCTGGGGCCGGGAGCTGGCGGAGATGGCGGACGCCCGTCTGGAGGAAGGCCTGGAGAACCTCTATGACGTGGGCCGGTTCGAGGCGGTCCGGGAGCTGGGCGCGCAGATGCGGGACCTGGACCTGTAACCCCGCGCCCGCCGGACCCCGTCCGGATACGGATCATCAGAGTAAGGAACGGAAAACATGCCAAAGAAGAAGCAGCCGGGGGAATCCCGGCCTAAAGTGAATCATCCCAACGTCCTGGGGCTCCACGCCGCGGTGGTGGAGCAGCCCATCACGGACACCCTGGAGACCAACTACATGCCCTACGCCATGAGCGTCATCGTCTCCCGGGCCATCCCGGAGATCGACGGGTTCAAG
>CAJFNE010000226.1 GCA_904393855.1 uncultured Oscillibacter sp.
GGTGCAGCGGGGCCACGCCTTCGCCATCGTGGACGAGGTGGACTCCATCCTGATCGACGAGGCCCGGACCCCCCTGATCATCTCCGGCCAGGGGGAGAAGTCCACCCAGATGTACGACATGGCCGAGATGTTCGTCTCCCGCCTGAAAAAGCAGGTGGTGGTCCAGGTGGACAACAAGGAGGAAGAGGACGAGGACATCGACGCGGACTATATCGTGGACGAGAAAGCCAAGACCGCCACCCTCACCGCCCGGGGCATCGCCAAGGCGGAGGAGTTCTTCCACGTGGAGAACCTGTCCGACCCCTCCAACTCCACTCTCAGCCACCACATTAACCAGGCCCTGAAGGCCCACGGCACCATGCATCGGGACATCGACTACGTGGTGAAGGACGGCGAGGTCATCATCGTGGACGAGTTCACCGGCCGCCTCATGTTCGGCCGGCGGTACTCCAACGGCCTGCACCAGGCCATCGAGGCCAAGGAGCACGTGGGCGTCAAGAGCGAGAACAAGACCCTGGCCACCATCACTTTCCAGAACTACTTCCGGCTCTACGACAAGCTCTCCGGCATGACCGGCACCGCCATGACCGAGCAGGAGGAGTTCGGCACCATCTACAACCTGGACATCGTGGAGATCCCCACCAACAAGCCCAACCAGCGGATCGACCACCACGACGTGGTGTACAAGACCGAGGCGGGCAAGTTCCGGGCCGTCATCGAGCAGATCAAGGAGTGCCACACTAAGGGCCAGCCGGTGCTGGTGGGCACGGTGTCTATTGAGAAGAACGAGCAGCTCTCCAAGCTGCTGGTGAAGGAGGGCATCCAGCACAACCTCCTGAACGCCAAGAACCACGAGAAAGAAGCGGAAATCGTGGCCCAGGCGGGCAAGCTGGGGGCCGTCACCGTGGCCACCAACATGGCCGGCCGCGGCACCGACATCATGCTGGGCGGCAACGCGGAGTATCTGGCAAAGGCCGATCTGGTGAAAGCCGGCTACTCCGACGAGGTGATCGTGGACGCCACCGGCTACGCCGAGACGGACAACGAGGAGATCCTGGCGGCCCGGAAGCTGTTCGCCGAGAAGATGGCCCAGCACAAGGCCGTGGTCGCGGAGGAGGCGGAGAAGGTCCGCGCCGCCGGCGGCCTCTTCATCATCGGCACCGAGCGCCACGAGTCCCGCCGGATCGACAACCAGCTCCGGGGCCGTGCCGGCCGGCAGGGTGACCCCGGCGAGACCCGGTTCTACGTCTCCCTGGAGGACGACCTGATGCGCCTCTTCGGCGGAGACCGCATCCAGAACATGATGGAGAAGTTCGACCTGGACGAGGACACCCCCATTGAGAACAAGTGGCTCACCAAGTCCATCGAAAACGCCCAGACCACCGTGGAGTCCCGGAACTTCCAATCCCGGAAATCCGTGCTGGAATATGACGACGTCATGAACAAGCAGCGGGAGATCATCTACGCCCAGCGCCGCCAGGTGCTGGACGGCCTGGACATCAAGTCCACCGTGCTGAACATGATGCGCAACTCCATCTCCAACCACGTGTCCCTGGCTTTCGGCGGCAATGCCCATCTGGACGCCGCCGGCTACCGGGAGATGTTGCGGGGCCTGGCGGGCACCTACTTTGCCCCCGGCGCGGTGCAGATCCCCGATACGGAAATCCCCGCCAAAACCCAGGAGGAGCTCACGGATCTCTTCATCGCGGCGGCAGAGCAGACCTACGAGGCCAAGGAGCAGGAGATCACCTCCCCCATCATGCGGGAGCTGGAGCGGGTCATCATGCTGCGGGTCGTGGACGAGTATTGGATGGACCACATCGACGCCATGGACGACCTGAAGCAGGGCATCCGCCTCCAGGCCTACGGCAACAACAAGCCCGTGGATGTCTACAAGCGGGAGTCCCTGGAGATGTTCGAGGAGATGGTCTCCGCCATCCAGGACGAGACGGTCCGCCGCCTCTACTCCGTCCGGCTGAAGAAGGACGAGGAGGTCAAGCGGGAGCGGGTGGCCAAGGGCATGGTGGAGAATGTCGGCGGCGACGGCAGCGCCAAGCCCAAAAAGCAGCCCGTGAAAGTCAACAAGATCGGCCGGAACGACCCCTGCCCCTGCGGGTCCGGGCTGAAGTGGAAGAAGTGTACTTGTAAGGAGTATCACGATCAGTAAAAACGAAGCCGTCCGGTTCGGACGGGGAATGCGGCGATGGCCGCGACATTCCACCCCCCATTTTCTTTTCGGTTTTGCCGAAAAGAAAACGGGCCGTGGACGGTCCAAAAGAAAAGAACGCTGCGGCGGGTCGGTCCGCGCAGAGCGCGTACCTCCAGCCGCCGGCGGGGGATAGTTGGCCCTCCCTCGTTTCGGCTTCATCAAACGCGATGCTCTTGGGGAATCTTTTGGCCCGGGGAGGGCCCGGATACCTTTCCCTCCTCTTTCCGCTGGCGCTGGCCGGGCGGTAAACGCGGGCCGACGAGGGCGTCGGCCCCTACAGGACGGTATGAGGGGCGGGCCTGTGTGTTTGCCCGGTCGCCGAGTTCCCGTCACCCCTGT
>CAJFNE010000227.1 GCA_904393855.1 uncultured Oscillibacter sp.
GGGCACGTCGGCAAACCCCTCCATGGCGGCCTTGCCGGTGTCGCCGGAGGTGGCCACCAGGATGCAGGCCGTCTTGTCCTCGCCGGTCTTGCGCAGGGCAGCGGAGAGCAGCTGGGGCAGCATCTGCAGGGCCATGTCCTTGAAAGCGCTGGTGGGGCCGTGCCACAGCTCCAGGCAGTGGGTGGTATCGTCCACCTTCCGCACCGGGGCCACCGCCGGCGTGTCGAACTTGTCGGGTCCATAGGCGTTCTCCGCGAAGGCCAGCAGCTCTTCCTCCGTGTAGTCCGTCAGGTACAGGCCCATCACCTTGGCGGCCCGCTCCTGATAGCGGGCATGGAGCAGGCCCTCCAGAAAGGCCCTGTCGATTCTCGGAATCTCCACCGGGGTCAGCAGTCCGCCGTCTCGGCTCAGGCCCATCTTGACGGCCTCCGCGGACTCCATGCGAACGCTGGTATCCCGGGTGCTGTAATACTTCATATCAGTTCCATCCTTTCAGGAAAAATCGTGTTATGTAAAGGCGTCCTCCAGGTACTCCACCCGGAGATTGCCGTCATCTTCCGCGTAAACCTCCGCCACGTCGAACCGGGCGGGGGCGTCGGTCTCACAGGTGCTCAGATACAGAGCCGCCGCGTCCCGGAGGCGGGCCTGCTTCCGGCCGTCCACGGCCTCCCGGGGCAGTCCGATGGCCCCGGCGCTCCGGAGCTTCACCTCCACGAAGCAGAGGATGCCCTCCGGGGTCCGGACCACCAGGTCCAGCTCCCCCTGGCGGCACCGCCACTGGCGGGCCAGGATCTCGCAGCCCCGCGCTTCCAGATAGGCCGCCACGGCGGCCTCGCCCCGGTCGCCCTCCCGTTTCGTCCGACTCATAACTTCCGGGCCTCCCATTTCTTCAAAAAGGTCCGCCGGTGGGCCGGGCAGGGGCCGTACTGGTCCAGCAGCTCGTAGTGGAGCTTCGTCCCGTAGCCCTTGTGCTTTGCGAACTGGTACTGGGGGTACTCCGTCTCCAGCACCTCCGCCGCGTAGCGGTCCCGGCTGACCTTGGCCAGGATGGACGCCGCCGCGATGGAGGCGCTCTTCCCGTCCCCGCCCACCAGGCACCGGTGGGGCGCGGTGATGGAGACGCGGCTGCCGTGGTCCCGGTTGCCGTCGATCAGGCACAGGTCCGGCTGGACTGACAGGCCCGCAATGGCCCGGTTCATGGCCAGCATCCGGGCGTTCAGGATGTCCAGTTCATCGATCTCCTCCGCCGTGGCGAAGGCGATGCTGTACGCCTCCGCTGCGGCGGTGATCTGGTCGAACAGCGCATCCCGTTTCTTCGGCGTCAGCTTCTTGGAGTCGTTGAGGCCGGGGAGGTCGATCTCCCGGGGCAAGATGACGGCGGCGGCGTACACGGGGCCCGCCAGAGGCCCGGCTCCCGCCTCGTCCACCCCGCAGAGGATGGAGCAGCCGCTGTTCCATTGTTCCCGCTCATAGGTCCACAGGTCCATCATGCCACCTCAAACTCCGCCGCCAGCGCCGCCACGTTCCGGTGCTCCATTTGCGGGAACACGATCCGGTACCGCCCCGGCTCCAGCGGCGTCTGGTAATACGCCGCGATCCGGCAGAGATACCGCTGCTCTCCGCCGCCCCACTTCACGATCCCGGAGGGACCGGAATTGGGACCGTATTCCTCCGGTGGGAAGTCCCACTTCACATGGTCTTCCGCCGTGAGCGGGCTGAGGCGCAGGCTGTGCCACACGCCGTCCACCTGGATCTCCAACAGCCACTCGTCCGGGCAGGAGAGCGCCGGGCCCACCACGGTATCCTCCGCGTCATTCCGGATGGTCAGCTGGACGGTCTCCACATCCGTGGGATAGACGTCCTGCTGGACTGTGAAGGAGATCCGCTCCTGCCCGTAGAGATTATTGACCGTCTCATAGGGCGACACGCCGCCCACCGGACTGCGGAAGCGGAGGTACAGCCCCGCCGCCGCCAGCAGCACCAGCAGCGCCAGCGCGCCGCCCAGCACCTGCTTGGCGTACTTGGTCCAAATCCCCGGTCCCATCGGCATCTCCCTCCTACTCCGGCACTTCCAGGGTGAACCGGCCCAGCTTGCCGGCCCGGAACTCGTCCAGCAGGATCTTCGCCATCCGCTCCGTGTCCACCTCGCCACCGGAGATCAGGAAGCCCCGCTTCCGTCCGGCGGCCTCCAGCAGGCGGTAGCCGTAGGCCACGTCGTCCTCCCCGTCCTCCCGCGCCGGGATGCCCGGCAGCTTGTAGGCCGCCGCCAGAGCAGCGGGGTAGCGCCCCCCCAGGTAGGCCATCAGGTGGCAGCCCAAAGTCTCCACATCTAAAATATCGTCCTTCACCGCCCCGGTATAGGCCAGGTTCAGCCCCACGCTCTGGTCCTCAAACTTCGGCCAGAGGATGCCGGGGGTATCCAGCAGCTCCAGTCCCTTATCGATAGGCACCCACTGCTTGGAGCGGGTGACTCCGGGGCGGTCCTCGGTCTTGGCGGTCTTGCGGCCCGCCACCTGGTTGATGAAGGTGGACTTCCCCAC
>CAJFNE010000228.1 GCA_904393855.1 uncultured Oscillibacter sp.
CGGGCGGAGCCGATATAGCCGGGGACGCTCTCCGGAATCTCGGTCGTGGAGGAGTCCGCCAGGGCCAGATAGACCTGGGAGTTATAGGGCTCGTCCATGGGCAGGATGCCGATGGTGGAAATGCCGCCCCAGGCTGCCGCCACCTCCGGGGAGAGTTCGTTCTCCGGCAGCTTCACCGCCGCGTAGCTGGAGGTGGGCAGAGCCCCCAGCCCCGGCAGGGGCGAAACCGCCCGCTGGTAGAGATAGGTCTGGCCGTTTCTCTCCTGCGCGAAAGAGATGTAGGACGTGCCAGTGGCATCCCGGAAGGAGCCGTCACTGTAATAGGTGAAAGTCTGAGCCGGCATGGAGGTGGGATAGTTCAGGTAGGACAGGGTCATGGTGCCGTCCTCGCCGATCTCCACCTGGTACTGGAGGGAGGTGGTGCCGTAGTAGCCGGCGTTTTCGAGCTGCTCCGCCGGCATGTCGGCGGGCTCCGCCTCCGGCAGCGCGGCCACGGTCTGATCCACCGTCACGCCCTCCTCCGCTAGGGCCGCGATCAGGATCTGGTTGGCGGCCAGCTGGTTATAGGTGGAGACGCCGCCGGAGCTGACCACCGCCGCGGCCATGTCATACTCCGGCAGGACCACGAGACCCGCGTGGTAGTACAGGGTGTCGCCGCCCTTCACTAGGGCCTGGATATCGCTCTGGCAGAAGGGATACCACTGCATGTTGTCCCAGCCCAGGCCATAGGCCAGGGAGTCCGGCTGGCTGTCGTCCGGCCAGATGCCGCGGCTGTACTCCGGGTAGGCCATGGCGTCCAGAGAGGACTCCCGCAGCAGCTCCGTGCCGGTCAGCGCGCCGCCGAAGGCGGCCAGGTCGGAGGCGGTGGCGTAGATGCCGCCGGCGCCGATGGCGTTCAGGGCGTCCTGGGGCAGGGCCCGGGGATCGTCGCCGGAGTAAGTCTTGGCCAGGCGGCTGGTGTCAAAGTCATCGCCGGGGGCGAAGGTGCTCTCCAGCCCCAGGGGGTCCAGGATATAGCGGTTTACATAGTCCATGAAGTCCATGCCGCTGACCGCCTCCACCACCAGCTCCGCCAGGGTGAAGCCGTCGTTGCAGTAGACGCTGAAGGCGCCGGGGTCCGCTGCCAGACGCTGGGTGGAGAGCTTCTCCAGCAGGGTGTCATGGGCCTCCGTGCTGGCCTCGCCGAAGAGCATGGCGTCGGAGAGGCCGGTGCCCATGATGCCGGAGGAGTGGTTCAGCAGCATCCGCACGGTGATGTCCCGATACCGCTCATCCGCCATGGTGAAGTCCTTGAGGTACCGGGTCACCGGCGCGTCCAGGGAGACCCGGCCCTGCTCCACCAGCTTCATCACCGCCACGGTGGTGTAGATCTTGCTGACGGAGCCGATGCCATAGAGGATGTCGTCCGTCAGGGCCCGGTTCTCGCTCTTGGAGTAGACGCCGGTGCCGCCGGTGGCGACGATTTCCCCGTCTTTCCACAGGGCGTACTGCAGGCTGGTGGCCCCGCCGTAGGTGGCCGCCGCGACGATGGCCTCCTCCACCGGGTCCGCCGCGGTCTCCTCCGACGCGGTGGTCTCCCCTGCCGCGTCCGTCTCCGCGGCCCAGGCGGGGACCTGCAGGCTGAGGGCCAGCGTCAGGGCCAGCACCAGGGCCAGCCCCCGTGTTTTCCAATGTCTCATGTCCGTGTTCCTTTCCCGCCCCCACCGGGGCGCTTGCGTTTTGTGGCTCCAGAGTAAGCCTTCCACCAGGGGGAAAGTCAAGGGGAACGCCACAGATTCCCCCTGAAAATTTTCCAACAGACGGTCCCGGAGGCGGGAGCCCCCGCCCCCGGCGTCTGCCGGAAACACAAAAGGCGGCGTTGCGTGTAAACACCCAACACCGCCTGATCCTTCGATCCCAGTGCGACACACTCCCATTCCCCGTCCTTCGCACTTGAAAAAAGTGCGCGGCGTCAGTATAATGGGAACTACGGTGCAGCATACTTGCTGTTGTGCTGAGTGGCTACCACACTCTCACAGGGACAGGGCGGGTGGCGGCCCGCTCTGTCCTGCCGCGATTCATGCTTCCTTTCCCAAGTGTAACCGATACCGCCAGGAAAATCAAGTCCCTTTCCCGGGCGGAAAAACGAGGACGGCAGAAGCCGTCCTCGCGCGTTTTACAGGCTGTCGTTCCCCGGCACCAGGAGCCCCAGTAGGGGCTCGAAATCCACGCCCTCCCGCATGGGCAGGCCCTGGGCGGCGGTCCGCTCCCCGCAGAGCCGGATGAACTCCACCGCTTTCCGGGTAGCCTCCGGCAGGGGCTTACCCTGGATCAGGGCCCCGGTGAGGACGCTGGCGAACACGTCCCCGGTGCCGTGGAACTCGCGGGGGACCCGCCGGGTCTGGATCATCTGGGATTGCCCGGTTTGGGCGTCAAAGCAGGCCGCGCCGGTCAGGTCCGGGGCGGCGGAGGCCCCCGTCACCACCACGGAGCGGCGGCCATCCAGGCTCAGCCGCTCCGCGATTTCCAGGCAGCCCCGCTCCCCC
>CAJFNE010000229.1 GCA_904393855.1 uncultured Oscillibacter sp.
AGGATGTGCTGGTTCTGCACCAGGTGCTCCTGGTAGTAGGCCCGGTTCCTCTCCCGCTGCTGCTGGAAGGCGTTCCGCTCCCAGGCGGTCTCCCCGTCCACCGGGCCGGCGGGCAGCACGCCCTTTGTGAAGTGGAGGCGGCAGTTCTTGTGGTTTCCGGTGCACAGCGCCCGCTCCGCCGCCGCCGTTTCCGCCGGCGGAAACATGGACACGCCGAAGCAGTTCTCCACATAGCTGCGCAGCACCCGCTCCCGGGTCTGGGACTGGCCCAGGCGAAGCAGGAATTTCCGCTGCCAGAAGAACTTCCGGCCATCCTCCTCCACCGGTCCGCCGCCGGACTGGCCCAGACGGCGCAGGGCGTCGCTGCGCACCAGTCCCCCCTGCCGCTTGTCCCGGTGGAAGATGTCCCGTCCCGCAAAAGCCGCCCACTGCCGGTCCGTCACACTCCGCCGGGCCCGGTGGAACCACTTGTGCAGCAGAGCCTCCATCCGTTCCGTGAGCTGTTCCTCGGTGCAGTCCGGCGGGAACGTCAGATCGTCCAGTACGCCTTTCTCCCAAGCGTCCTCCCGGGCGGGCTCCCCTAGGGCCCGGCGGTACCACAGCCACCGCAGGTTCTGGAGGTTCTCCCGGGCCGCCCCCTCCCGGGGCTGGACGGTCACCTGCCGGGCATACTGTCGCCGCAGCTCCACCAGAACGGGCCGGTCCTGTTTGGCCCGCTGGAACACCACGCCCTCCAGGCCCAGCCAGAACAGATCCGTGTAGAACGCGCCGCTGGTCTGGCTTTGGAAAGTGTTGAACAAGGGCTTCAGGCGGCTATAATCATAGTAGTGGTGGAGCAGGCCGATCACCGTGTTGAAATACAGGTCCGCTTCGCCCTCCGGGTCAAAGGCCTGGAACTCCGGGCGCACGCCGTAGTCCGCCGCGCCGTTCCACACCTGGTTATCCGCCCGGCGGGCCTCGATATCCCGCTGGTCCATATCAGTCCCCGAACAGCTGGGCCCGGTCCGCGTCCCTGGGCACCCGGGCCCACACCGCGTCGGCCACCAGCTGCCGCTCGAAGGGGTCGAAGGCCTTGTTGACGATGCCAAGCTCCAGGGCGGGGCCGGACTTGAGCCCTTTCTCCATCAGGTGCAGGGCGGAGAGCAGTCCCCGCAGGTCCAGGGCCTTGGTGGAGATCTCCGAGCTGTCGCACTTCTTGCGCAGGTCCTGGAACAGGGCCACAAACTGCCCCAGCCACTCCTCCCGCAGGGTGGGGAAGCCCCGGCGGATCAGCTTGGTCAGGTTCTCCTGGGAGATCACCGGCATGTCCAGCACCACGAACCGGGACACCAGCGCCTCGTTCAGCTCCCGGGTGCCGGCGTAGCCGTAGTTCATGGTGCCGATGAACCGGGTAGCGGGGTCCAGCAGAATCCGGTCGTAGCCGGGCACGTCGATGACGCCCCGGAAGTCCAGCGTGGCGTGCAGCACCGCCAGGGCCTCGTTCTTGGCCATGTTCACCTCGTCCAGCACGCCGAAGCCCCCCATCCGGGCGCACTGGGTGATGGGTCCCTCCCGAAAGACCACCTGGCCGTCCCGCAGGGTGTCCGCCCCCACCAGGGCGGCGGCGTCCACGTTCACATACATGGACACGTCCCAGCAGGGCCGTCCGAAAGCGGCGGCCAGATTCTCCGCCAGCACGTTCTTGCCCGTGGCCTTGGGACCGGCCAGCAGCAGGTGCTGCCCACACAGCAGCGCGGCGGCCGCGGCCTCCCAGATCTCCCTGCCGTAGTACAGGAACCGCGGCTGCGGTACCCGGCCCGCCGCCTCCGGCGCCGCCGGGTGGGCGTCATGGAACGCCCGTACCTCCCGCAGCAAGGACGCGTCCACGCCCTCGTGTTCCAATTCCATCCAGATGTCCATGGAATCCCTCCTTTTCCGTGCCTATTCTAGCACAGCCGGCCATATTTGCAAGTGGCAATTCTCCAATTTTCCATGCCCTCTCCCGGGAGTACACTGCCGGCGGGAGCGCGCCGCTCATCAGCGGACCGCCCGCAAAAAAGAAGGTTGACAGAGGCGGGTCTCTGTGGTATCATAAGCAGGTGTCAGCGCGTGGACACTCCTGTCTCGACCTGGAGAGATGTCCGAGCGGTTGAAGGAACTGGTCTTGAAAACCAGCGAGGCGCGAGCCTCCGTGGGTTCGAATCCCACTCTCTCCGCCACAATTTCATACGATCTGCGGAAGTACCCAAGAGGCCGAAGGGGCTCCCCTGCTAAGGGAGTAGGGTGTCTAATAAACGCCGCGAGGGTTCAAATCCCTCCTTCCGCGCCAAACAGAAAACCACGTAATCTCAATGGTTGCGTGGTTTTTCCTTGTGTCTCAACAGTTTCAAGGTTTAAGAAAAAGTTCTTGATCAGAAACATACGTTCTATTTTGGAAACAAAATTGCCGAATTTTCACAAGTAAATGCTAACGAAAATGCTAACAGAAATCCGCCCCCATTGCTGGAGG
>CAJFNE010000230.1 GCA_904393855.1 uncultured Oscillibacter sp.
TGGTACTGGATATCATGCTGCATAAGAAATTCGCATAAAAAAGAGCCGCGCGTGCGCTGGCGCGGCATAGCGGCAAGGCAACCAGAAAAGGGCGGCCCGGCGGGATAAACCTGTCGGGCCGCCTTTCCATGCTGTAGGCACGCAACCGGGAGAGGTGGAGTCTTACTTCTGCTCGTCCACCGGGGGGACCATCTCGGCGTACTGCTTCAGCATCTCTGGGGTGCTGTGATAATACCGCTTCTGCTGGTCCATAGCGGCGATCTTCGCCATCTCCTCGTCGGTGAGGGCGAAGTCGAACAGGTCCAGGTTGGACTTGATGTGGTCCGGGTTCTTGGAGCCGGGGATCACGATGTCGCCCGCCTGGATGTGCCAGCGGAGGATGATCTGGGCGTTGGACTTGCCGTACTTCTTCCCCAGTTCCGTGAACAAAGGCTCCTGCTGGAGAGCCTTGTCCCCGTGGCCCAGGGGGTACCAGGCCTGGATGACGATGCCCTCTTTCGCCAGGAATTTCTTCAGCTCCTTCTCCTGGGAGTAGGGGTGGACCTCCGTCTGGAGGACGGCGGGCTTCACCTCGCCCAGATCCAGGATCTCCTGGATCTGGGCGGGCGTGAAGTTGGAGAGGCCAATGGCCTTCACCTTGCCCTCCTTGTAGGCCTTCTCCATGAGCCGATACCCGGCCACGTAGTTGCCGGCGGGCTGGTGGATCAGCAGCAGGTCGATATAGTCCGTGTCCAGGCGCGCCAGGGTCTTGTCCACCGCGTCCGCCTGCTCGTAGAAGCTGGGCCACAGCTTGGTCTCCAGGAAGATCTCCTCCCGGGGCACTCCGGACTTCTTGATGGCCCGGCCCACAGCCTTCTCATTTACATATGCGTTGGCGGTGTCAATGAGCCGGTAGCCGCACCCCAGGGCGCTGAGGACGGAGGCCTCCGCCTCGTCAGGCGTCAGCAGGAAGGTGCCGATGCCCGCCATGGGCATCTTCACACCGTTATTCAAAGCTGCGTATTCCATATAAAACATCCTTTCTTGTCAAGTTGTATCCATTTGATTACAGGAATGCCCGCCGGGACTGCCCGGCTTACCGGCTCACGGTCCTGGTGCCGCCGAACACGGCGGACATGGGGATGGTGTCCAGTTTCTCGTCCAGGGCCGCCACCTCTTCCGGGGAGAGGACGATCTCCGCCGCCCCGGCGTTCTCCCGCATCCGCTCCACCTTCCGGGTGCCGGGGATGGGGACGATCCAGGGCTTCCTGCACAGCATCCAGCTGAGGGAGATCTGGGCCGGGGTGGCGTGTTTCTGCTCCGCCAGGTCTCGCAGCAGCTGCAGCAGCTCCCGGTTCTGATCCGCCGCCTGGGGCGTGAACTGGGGCATGGCGCTGCGGTAGTCCAGCTTGGGGTCGAACCTGGCGTCCTTTCCATACGCCCCGGTCAGCAGGCCGTTGGCCATGGGGGAGAAAGCCACAAGGCCGATGTGCAGCTCCTCCAGCACCGGGAACAGGGCCTCGTAGTGCCGGGCCATCATGGAGTAGCGGTTCTCCACCGCCGTCACCGGGCAGACCGCGTGGGCCCGGCGGAGGTAGTCCTCGTTGGCCTCAGAGACGCCCCAGTGGGTAATCTTCCCCTCCCGGATCAGGTCGGCCATGACGCCGGCCACCACCTCCGGTTCCACCGTCGGGTCGATGCGGTGCTGGAAGTACAGGTCGATGTGGTCAGTGTCCAAACGTTTCAAAGATCCCTCCACCGAGGCGCGGATGGTCTCCGGCCGGGCGTCCGGCACCAGGGGCTTGTTCACCGACGGGCTAGCTTCGTCGAAGTGAATGCCGAACTTGCTGACGATCTGTACCTGGTCCCGGATGCCCCGCAGGGCCTCCCCCACCAGCCGCTCGTTGGCGTGGGGGTCGGCCTGGGTGCCGTAGACCTCAGCGGTGTCAAAGAGGGTATACCCCAGATCGAAAGCGGAGCGGATGGCCCGGACGGCCTCCCGCTCCTCGGTGGGCGCGCCGTAGGCGTGGCTGAAGCCCATACAGCCCAGCCCAATGGACGACGCGGTCAAATCAGTTCCCAACACACGGGTTTTCACGGTCAGATACCTCCTCTATCTTGCTTCCTTTCGTGCCCC
This sequence comes from uncultured Oscillibacter sp., assembly GCA_904393855.1. Lineage (GTDB taxonomy): Bacteria > Bacillota > Clostridia > Oscillospirales > Oscillospiraceae > Oscillibacter. The sequence continues at coordinate 2,117 of CAJFNE010000230.1, forward strand.
ATTATAGGGCGGAATGTTGCGGGATGGAAGTTCCGTTTTGTTTCGCGGTATATACGGGGAGGTTTCAAGTTCCGGTCTGCAATCCGTGGGACACGCGGCCATCCGATCCGCCCGGTGCGGAGACCGCGCGTCGGGGGGGCGGCGCAAAAAAATCCGGCGGGACGGCGCGCGCCGTCCTGCCGGATTCCATATTGCTGAGCATCAGCGCCCCCGGATGCGGAGGCCTCTTTTCCCGCCAAGACCGAGGGAACCTCACAAAACGGTGATGGAGAGCTGCCGCTCCAGGGCCGCGCCGGACTCCAGCGGGAGAACGCCGGGCCGGTCAAAGGGGCCGCCGGCGGCCGGATAGCCGGTCCAGGG
>CAJFNE010000231.1 GCA_904393855.1 uncultured Oscillibacter sp.
GAAGCCCTTGACCACATACAGCGCCAGCCGGCAGTCCGGCTCGTCCGCCACGATATTTCCGGCCTTGTCCAACAGCTCCCGCGCTTTCTGATAGCAGTTTCCCCCCGCGGCAGCGGTCCTCTGTTCCGAGGACAGCTTCCGCCGGATGTAGCCTCTTGCGGAGCCGGGTGTGCCCGCCTGTACGGCCACCTCGAAATACGTGTCTTCCAGAATCTTCCGGGCCTCCTGATCCTGCATGTTCGTTACTCCTTTACAATAATATCCGCTGTCTGCCCCCGCAGCAATTCCAGCAGCGCCTGGGGCGCCAGCTCCACCTGGGCGCCGATCTTCCCGGCGGAGATATAGATGGTGTCATAGTCCAGCGCCGTCTCATGGAACACAGTGGGGTAGAGCTTCTTCATCCCCACCGGGGAGCAGCCGCCCCGGATGTAACCGGTGACGGCGTTGATCTCACTGACGTGAAGCAGCTGGATGGACTTCTCCCCCACAGCCCGGGCGGCCTTCTTCAGATCCAGGTTCTCCGCCACCGGCACCTCAAAGACATAGATGCCGCCGGAGGCTCCCTTCGCCACCAGAGTCTTGAAGCCCCGGCGGGGGTCCTGGCCCAGGGCCTGGGCCACATGGACGCCGTACTCCCGGGTGCCCTCCGGCCCCTCCCCGTCCTCATAGAACCGGGCGGTGTAGGGGATCTTCCTCTGGTCCAGAACCCGCATGACGTTGGTCTTTTCTTCCTTATGCTTTGCCATGGTCTCACCTCATTTGCCGCTCTGCTCCCGCAGCTCCCGCTGGATATACTTCGGCAGCTTCCGCACCGTCAGGGCGTAGGCCCGATCACACAGGTCCCGCAGGACCTCCTCCGGCAGCTCCCCGTCCAGCAGGCAGGAAATCCAGGTCCGCTTGTCCGAGTAGAACCCCGGCAGAATGTCCGGGTAAGCCGCCCGCAGCAGCTCGCCCTCCGCCGGTTCACATTTCAGGTTCAGCAGATCATGCCCGCCGTAAAGCTCGTACTCCGGTCCCGGCGAACAGACAGCTGCGAACATCCTGCCCCGGACCTTGTAGCGGAACCACTTCCAGACGGGCTGATAGTCCTTCTCCACGCCGGGAAAAGACAGGAGATACGCGTCCAGCCAATCCTGTTTCATGGGGTGTCCTCCCGAAAATATTCATCTTCCGCCCACCGGGCGGGGTTGACGTCGATATAATTCCAAACCCGCAGATAATCCGCCTCACTGCGGATCACGTGGTCGTGGAACGACTTTTGCCAGAGGGAAAGGCCCGCACGCTTGGTGACAACCCCCTTGAACTGCTTCATGACACGAGAGATCGTAGGGGCGACCTGTGGTCGCCCGCATCCATCCGGCTTGATTTGCAGGATCAGATGGATATGGTTCGGCATAATCACAAATTTATCCACTCCAATGTGGGCATACATGTGATCCAGGCGGCGCAGTTCTTCCTCCACAATCATTCCCAATGGAGAAAGGGGCGGGCGACCACAGGTCGCCCCTACAGGCAGCTCCCACAAAAGCGGCTCTCGATTCTTGACACAAACTGTGATGAAATAGTACCCCGCCCGGCTGTAATCGTATTGGGGCAGGCGGTTGGGCTTCCTTTGGGGCCGTTCCATACCACTTCTCTCCCCGCAGCTCGATGATGCGGTCTCTTAAAACAGCGGCGTACTCGAATTCCAGCATCGCGTCGCGACAAGCTCCATATCCCTCTCTTTCGGCTGCGCCGAAAGCTCGCTCATTTCGCTGCCGCTCCTTTTCCCACGCGACCCGCTTCGCTGGGCTCGCGCGGGAGCCCTGTAAAATGGATTCCATTCTTTGGAAATGAAGGAAGCTACTTCTCTCCCCGCAGCTCGATAATGCGGTCACGCAGCACGGCGGCGTACTCGAATTCCAGCATCTTGGAGGCTTCCTTCATTTCCTTCTCCAGCTTGGCGATCTCCGCGGCACGCTCCTGCTCCGTCAGCTTGCGCTTGCGGTGGGCACGGAGGGTGTCCTCCTCCGCCGTCTTGGAGATCTCCAGGATCTCCCGAACGCCCTTGATGATGGTCTTGGGCACGATGCCGTGCGCCTGGTTGTAGGCGTCCTGGATGGATCGGCGGCGCTCCGTCTCATCGATGGCCGCTTTCATGGAGGGCGTGATCTCGTCGGCGTACATGATGACGAGGCCCTCGGCGTTTCTCGCCGCCCGGCCGATGGTCTGGATCAAACTGGTCTCGGACCGGAGGAAGCCCTCCTTGTCCGCATCCAGGATGGCCACCAGGCTCACCTCCGGCAGGTCCAATCCCTCCCGCAGGAGGTTGATGCCCACCAGCACGTCGAACTCGCCCAGCCGCAGGTTCCGGATGATCTCCATCCGCTCGATGGTCTGGACGTCGGAGTGCATGTACCGCACCCGGATGCCGGCGTTTTTCAGGTACTCCGTCAGGTCCTCCGCCATC
>CAJFNE010000232.1 GCA_904393855.1 uncultured Oscillibacter sp.
TGGAGACGGTGTAGCCGAAATATTTCTGCAGGGTCTCCAGGTCGCCCCGGTCCCAGGCCACCTCGATGGCGTGGCGGATGGCCCGCTCCACCCGGGAGGGCGTGGTGCCAAACCGTTTGGCCACGGCGGGGTACAGCACCTTGGTCACGGCGTTGATCACCTCAATGTCGTTGACCGCCAGGATGATGGCCTCCCGCAGGTATTGATACCCCTTGATGTGGGCGGGCACGCCGATCTCGTGAATGATGGTGGTCACCTGGTTTTTCAGGGCCGCTGCCGCCTCCTCCGGAGCCGCCGGCTGGCCAAAGGCGGCCTGCATCCGGTCCAGCAGCGCCTCCGGTTCACAGGGCTTCGGCAGGAAATACGCCGCGCCCAGGCCCATCACCTCCGCCACCACCTGATCCGTGCAGAACGCGGAGAGCACGATCACCCGGGTCTTCTCCCCCTGTTCCCGGATCTGCCGCAGAATCCCAACACCATCCGTCCCCGGCAGGATCAGGTCAATGACCGCCAGTTCCGGCGCCTGCTGCTGGATGATCCGCAGAGCTTCGGTTCCATCGCCCGTGCTCCCCACCAGCGCGAATTCCCCCGACTGCGCAATGCGCTCTTCCAGCATAGCGCGAAACTCCTCATTGGCATCTGCCAGTAAAATGGTCCTTTGATTCTCCATAGTCCTCTCGTCCTTTACACAGAATTTCCGATTTGCGACGGATTCATGACGCATCAAATCGCCTTTTCTATAAACTAGCATAAATTTACAGAATTTTCAAGATGTGGTTGTAAATTAATTCCAGAATCATTCGACACATTTTTCGAGACTTCCCCAGATGCTTTTGCGTGGAGTTTAAAAGGGGGCGCTCCGCGAATCGGACAACCGCCCCAGGACGCCCGGAGCGGCGCCGGAATATCCGGCGCCGCTCTTCATCTTGGGATCGTGGCGTATCCGCCCTGTTATCGCCGTCGGCTCTTGCCCGCATCCCGCCGGCATATTTTCAGGGAAACGTTCACATCCTCTTCTCAGGGGCATCCGCCCGCTGTGACGGCCTTACTGGGCGGCTTCCGCCGTCTCCAGCATCCTCTGGATGGAGACGCCGTAGCCTTTCTCCGGGCTGTTTAAAAGCACATGGGTCACGGCTCCCACAAGGCATCCATTCTGCAGGATCGGGCTGCCGGACATCCCCTGCACGATTCCGCCGGTGAGTTCCAGCAGCTCCGGGTCCGTGACCGTGAGCAGCATCTCCCGGCCATCGGAGGCATCCGACACGACGCCCACAATTTCGATGTCAAATTCCTCCACCGTGTCTCCCCGCACATTGCTGCGGATCACCGCCGGGCCCGGCTCCGCCTCTCCCGTGGGAACCGCCTCTCCCAGAGACAGGGAGGCGTCCGCGTCCAGGGTGCCGAAAACGCCGCTGTCCGTGTTGGCGTACAGGCTGCCCAGGTCCCCGGTCAGGTCAAAGTCCCCCCGCAGTTCCCCGGCGGCGCCGCTCTCGCCCTTTTTCACGGCTTTCACCGTGGAGGGCAGAATGGAGCCGTTGGAAAAGGGCATCAGCTGCGCCGTGTCCACGTCTGTGATGCCGTGTCCCAGGGCGCCGAAGGTCTGCGTGGCCGGGTCATAATAGGTCACGGTGCCAATACCGGCCATGCTGTCCCGGATCCAGGCTCCGATGCAGTACACGCCCTGATCATTGGCCTCCGGCTCCACGGAGAGGGTCACACTGCTGCCGTCCCGCTTCACCTGCAGGTCCGTGGACTTGCCGCCGCTCTCCTGCAAAAGATCCTGGAACTGCTCCGTGGAGGTCACGGTGCTGCCCGCGCATTTGACGATCACATCTCCCGTCTGCAGGCCGCTGGCCTTGGCCGGCGTCCCGCCCTCAGAGAGCTTGACCACCAGCACGCCCCGGGAAAAGAGCTTGATTCCCACCGTGTGCCCCACCGGGACCAGCATCCGGGTGCCCGTCATGTCCGCCGCACCGGCGCCGACCGCGCCGCACAGCAGCAGCGCCAGCAGCAGCGCCGCGCCTCCCCGCAGCAGGTGCTTTGCGCCATGCAAAGGTTCATACAAGGAAAAATCACCCCGTTTCAAAAGAATCGCCGACAGATGCCGGCACCGATAGCATCTGCCGCCGCCGTGAAAATCACCCACAGCAAAAACCGCCAGTCCCACCATGTCAGCCTTTGCCTTTGCCTGTTTTGCGGCGCGGCTGGAGTCCGCTCTCCCAGGATCTGGATTTTGCGGCGATTTTTTCCTACGGGTCGGCAATTGGGTAACGCTCTGAAAGGTCCCCGCCTGCAGGCAGACCGAGGGACGGGAAGCGGCTGCTTCCCGTCCCTCGGCCGGAGAGAGATCATTTCGTTTTCGTCAGTCCTTGAAGAGCTCCGCCGCGTCGGGGACTTGG
>CAJFNE010000233.1 GCA_904393855.1 uncultured Oscillibacter sp.
CACCGTGTGGCGGAACACGCCGAAGAGCTTCTCCGGCAGCTGCCGCTTGGGGATGCCGTAGTGGTAGTACAGCCCCGCCTGGGCGCCCCAGCAGATGTGCAGGGTAGAGTGGACGTGGGTCTTGCTCCACTCCATGATCTCGCACAGCTCCGGCCAGTAGTCCACCTCCTCGAAAGGCAGGTTTTCCACCGGCGCGCCGGTGATCACCAAGCCGTCAAAGGTCCGGTCCCGCACCTCGTCAAAGGACTTGTAGAAGGCCAGCATGTGGGCCTGGGAGGTGTTCTTAGACACGTGGCCCCTGGGGGCCACCAGCTCCAGCTCGATCTGGATGGGGGTGTTGCCCAGCACCCGGGCCAGCTGGGTCTCCGTCTCGATCTTGGTGGGCATCAGGTTCAGCAGCAGGATCTTCAGCGGCCGGATGTCCTGGGTGACGGCCCGGGTCTCCGTCATGACGAAGATGTTCTCCGCCCGCAGGACGTTGGTGGCCGGCAGCTGGTTGGGAATCTTGATGGGCATGTTACTTCACCTGCTCCAGGGCCTGGGCGATGTCGTCGATCAGGTCCTCGGCGTTCTCGATGCCGCAGGAGAACCGCACCAGGTCCGGGGTGATACCCGCCGCCCGGAGCTCCTCGTCGTTCATCTGGCGGTGGGTGGCGCTGGCGGGATGGAGGCAGCAGGTCCGAGCGTCGGCCACATGGGTCTCGATGGCGGCCAGCTTCAGTCTGCTCATGAAGGTCTCCGCAGCCCTCCGGCCGCCCTGGAACCCGAAGGACACCACACCGCAGGTGCCGTTCGGCAGGTACTTCTGGGCCAGCTCATAGTACTTGTCCCCCTCCAGGCCCGGGTAGATGACAAAGGAGATCTTCGGATGGTTTTTCAGGTACTTGGCCACCGCCAGGCCGTTCTCACAGTGGCGGGGCATCCGCACGTGGAGGCTCTCCAGCCCCAGGTTCAGCAGGAAGGCATTCTGCGGGGACTGGATGGAGCCGAAGTCCCGCATGAGCTGGGCGGTGCACTTGGTGATGAAGGCCCCGCCCAGGCCGAATTTCTCCGCATAGACAATGCCGTGATAGCTCTCGTCCGGGGTGGTGAGGCCCGGGAATTTGTCCGCGTGGGCCAGCCAGTCGAACTTGCCGGAGTCCACTATGGCGCCGCCCACGCCGGCGCCGTGGCCGTCCATGTACTTCGTGGTGGAGTGGGTAACGATGTCCGCGCCCCATTCAAAGGGCCGGCAGTTCACCGGGGTGGCGAAAGTGTTATCCACGATCAGGGGCACCCCGTGGGCGTGGGCGGCCTTGGCAAACCGCTCGATGTCCAGCACCGTCAGGGCCGGGTTGGCGATGGTCTCGCCGAACACCGCCTTGGTGTTGGGCCGGAAAGCGGCCTCCAGCTCCGCGTCGGTGCAATCCGGCTCCACGAAAGTGAAGTCAATGCCCATCTTCCGCATGGTCACGTGGAAAAGGTTGTAGGTGCCGCCGTAGATGCTGGAGGAGGCCACCACGTGGTCCCCGCAGCCGGCGATGTTGAAGACGGAGAAGAAGTTGGCCGCCTGACCGGAGGAGGTCAGCATGGCGGCGGTGCCGCCCTCCAGCTGGGCGATCTTGGCCGCCACGGCGTCGTTGGTGGGATTTTGCAGGCGGGTATAGAAGTAGCCGCTGGCCTCCAGGTCAAAGAGCTTGCCCATGTCCTCACTGGTGGCGTACTTGAAGGTGGTGGACTGGATGATGGGGATCTGCCGGGGCTCGCCATTGCCGGGGGTGTAGCCCCCCTGGACGCACTGGGTCTCGATGCGGTAGTCACTCATGAGAATTGCTCCTTTCCAAAATCGGGGACGAAAAAAACAGCCTCCGTCCCAAAGTTTGCTTTGAGACGAAAGCTGTGAAAGGCTTCCGCGGTACCACTCAAATTGCGCCGGCCTCACGGTCCGACACCCCTTTCGGAGTCCAACAACTCCTCTGCCCTGACGCGGCAGTGTTCGGAGAGACCCTACCGGCGGCGCGCGCTTTCGAGCCCTCAGCTCAGGAGCCATAGGACCTGGGAACCTTTCCCGCCGGCTCGCACCACCCGCCGGCTCTCTGAGGGTCCGCGTCCCCGTCCCTCTCCGTCATTGCTTTGGGGAATATTATACGGGGTGCGGAGCGATTTGTCAACCGGAGAATTTTCGGAAGGCTTTGTCTGAAGCTGTGGTCATTTTGCTTCCCTCTCTTTGCCAGCGCGGCGCCAATGCCTGGACTCTCAAAAGCACAAGAGGATTTCAGCACAGGAATACGAGCGCTACATCCTCGATCAAGGGCAGCTCTACGGCTGGGGTGGTTCCTATGGCAAGGAAAAAGAAGTTCAACGACTATGGCACCGGGATACCTGTCCATGAAG
>CAJFNE010000234.1 GCA_904393855.1 uncultured Oscillibacter sp.
CATGTGCGGCATCCCCTACCACGCCAGCGAGGCCTACATCGCCCGGCTCATCGCCAAGGGCTACAAGGTGGCCATCTGCGAGCAGATGGAGGACCCGGCCACGGCGAAAGGGCTGGTGAAGCGGGACATCATCCGGGTGGTGACCCCCGGCACCGTCATCGACGCCGCCTGCCTGGAGGACAAGTCCTCCAATTTCCTCTGCGGCATCTACATCGACAGCCAGAGCGCCGGCGCGGCCTTCTGCGACATCTCCACCGGCAAGACCCACCTGACCGCCTTTTCCGGCCGGGAGCGGGTGGAGCACGTGATCAACGAGCTGGGCCGCTTCTCCCCGGCGGAGGCCGTCCTGAACGACGGGGCCTATGGGGAAAAGACCCTGACCGATACCCTGACGGAGAAGTTCCACTGCCGGGTGGAGCACGGCGGCGAGGGCCGCTTCCGCCTGGCGGAGGCGGAGAAGAGCATCCGCCAGCAGTACGGCGAGGAGGCCTGGAAGCGGCTGCCCGCCGGCAACCCGGCGGCGGCCATGGCTCTGGGCGGGCTGCTGCAATACCTGTACGAGACCCAAAAGACTGACCTGAGCCACATCAACGACCTGGACTACTACGAGCAGGGCCGGTTCATGGAGCTGGATCTCACCGCCCGGCGGAACCTGGAGCTGACGGAGACCCTCCGGGGCAAGGAGAAGCGGGGGTCCCTCCTGTGGGTGCTGGACAAGACCAAGACCCCCATGGGGGGCCGGATGCTCCGCAGCTGGCTGGAGCGGCCCCTCCTCTCCGTCACCGCCATCACGAAGCGCAATGCCGCCGTGGCGGCCCTGGTGGAAAGCACGATCCAGCGGGAGGAGCTCACCGCCGCCCTGACGGGCCTGGGGGACATGGAGCGCCTTATCGGCCGCATCGTCTACGGCACCGCCGGCGGGCGGGACATGGCGTCCCTCCGGGCGGCCATGGAGAAGCTGCCGGAGATTCGGGCACAGCTGGAGAGCCTGCAGGACCGCCGCCTCGGTGAGCTGACGGCGGACCTGGACACCCTGGACGACCTCCGGGATCGGATCGCCCGGACCATCTGCGACGAGCCCCCCTTCTCCGTCCGGGAGGGCGGCTTCATCCGGGACGGCTTCGACCCGGAGGTGGACCGGCTGCGGCACATCCTCCAGAGCGGGAAGAACATCATCCCGGAGATGGAGGCCCGGGAGAAGGAGAAAACCGGCATCCGGACGCTGAGGATCGGCTACAACAAGGTCTTCGGCTACTACATCGAGGTATCCAACTCCTTTAAGGACCAGGTGCCGGACACCTATATCCGCAAGCAGACCCTGGTGAACGGCGAGCGGTTCATCACCCAGGAGCTCAAGGACCTGGAGCACGAGATCCTCACCGCCTCCGACCGGGTGGTGGCGCTGGAGTACCAGCTCTTTACCAAGCTGCGGGAGGAGGTCTCCGCCGCGGCGGCCCGGATTCAGAAAACCGCGGCGGCGGTGGCCGAGGCGGACGCCCTGGCGTCCCTCGCGTCGGTGGCGGTGCACAATCAATACTGCCGCCCCGACGTGGACGAGTCCGGCGTCATCGAGATCCGGGAGGGCCGCCACCCGGTGGTGGAGCGGATGCTGCGCGACAGCCTGTTCGTCCCCAACGACACCTTCATGGGCAAACAGGAGGAGCGGGTGGCCATCATCACCGGCCCCAACATGGCGGGCAAGTCCACCTACATGCGTCAGGTGGCCCTCATCGTGCTGCTGGCCCAGATCGGCAGCTTCGTCCCCGCCGCCAGCGCCCACATCGGCGTGGTGGACCGGATCTTCACCCGCATCGGCGCCAGCGACGACCTGTCCGCCGGCCAGTCCACCTTCATGGTGGAGATGACGGAGGTGTCCGACATCCTGCACCACGCCACGAGGAACTCTCTGCTGATCCTGGACGAGATCGGCCGGGGCACCAGCACCTTTGACGGCATGGCCATCGCCCGGGCGGTGCTGGAGTACTGCGCGGACAAAAAGCTCCTGGGGGCCAAGACCCTCTTCGCCACCCACTACCACGAGCTGACGGAGCTGGAGAACACCCTCCCCGGCACGGTGAACTACAACATCGCGGTCAAGACCCGGGGGGAGGACATCATCTTCCTCCGGAAGATCCTCCCCGGCGGGGCGGACCGCAGCTACGGCATCGAGGTGGCCAAGCTGGCGGGACTGCCGGACAAGGTGGTCCAGCGGGCCAAGGCGATTTTGAAGGAGCTGGAGGAGGAGAACGGGGTCCAGTACGTGGCCGCCCGGCAGGAGACGGACCAGGTGTCCCTGGGCTCCCTGGCCGAGGGCGAGGTGCTGGACGCCCTGCGCCGCTGCCAGGTGGA
>CAJFNE010000235.1 GCA_904393855.1 uncultured Oscillibacter sp.
AGCCGGGTGGCGGCGGCCTTCTTCACGATGGCCTGGCAGGCGGGGACGGAGTGGAGCTGGGAGGAGATGGAGTAGCCCTTCACCGGGAACTCCCCGTCCTTGGGGATATAGTCCTCCCAGGGGATGGCGGCCACGCCCTGGAACAGGGCCTCGAAATCCGGAGCCGGGAATCTGGCCAGCTCCAGCAGGACTCTTGCGCCGCAGCGCAGGTTGATGTTCAGCCGGGGGATGTCCGCCGGGCTGCCGGAGCAGTGGACCCGGCCGTTTTCGGCCTGGACGTCCCGCAGGTCCAGCCGCCGCAGCTCGTCGGCCACCAGGCTCTCCAGCCCCAGCAGGCAGGGAATCGTAAATTTCATGGAAGTCCTCCTTCACAGGGCATGGAATTTCTGGGAGCGGCTCTCAGCCTTCGGCGGAATGCAGGGTCCTCCGCTCCTCGCGGATGGTGAAGATCTCCGGCCCGGCAGGGCCGCGCGAACTGCTCACACCCTTGGAGACAGCCACGTTCCAGCCCTTCTGCCGGTACATGTCCTGGGAAAACTTCCGAATGTTCCCCTGGCCGAGGGTGCAGCCGCAGCGGAAGATAACCTGCACGTCCGCATAGCGGGACTTCCCGTCATCGTAGGGGCTGAGCTGCCACTCCAGATCGTGGACATGGTCGTCCGGCCGCTCCACGCCGAACGCGTCCGCAAGGGCGTTCAGATCGTCGATGGCAAAGAGGTCGCTGTGATACTGGCCAGGCCAGACGGCATAGAGCCGAATCTCTCCGGCCGCGGCCCGGCGGTATGCCTCCTCCGCCGACCGGAAGTCGTGGCCCACCTGGGTCAGCCGGCCCTCGCCGTCCAGGGCCAGGTAGCAGACCTGGGAGGCGCTGTAGGGGAACGGGCTGTCCTTGGCGCTTCTGGGCATGCTCATGGGGAAGCCTCCTGTCCTCTCCGCCCCGGCGGGCGGGTGTTTTTTCCATTATAATACACGGGGCGGAAAATGTCGAGTCCCGCCGGGAGGCGGTATCACTTGTTACCAAAATGAAATGGTTTTCGCCCAGGGGATATGGTACAATGGCCGCAGAGCGGTCCCGGCAACTTCAGGTTGCACAGGATTTTACAGAAATGCAAAAAGAAGTTGGTGGAAAGCCGGCGGCATTTTTGCTAGGATGGGGCCATGGAGGGAGTGGAGAAATGGCTTTTGGAGAACGGCTGCAGGCGCTGCGCCGGCGGCAGAACATGACTCAGGAGGACTTTGCCGCCCAGCTGCAGGTCTCCCGCCAGGCGGTGAGCAAGTGGGAGTCCTGCCGGGGGTACCCGGAGGTGGAGAAGCTCCTCTATATCTGTAACCGCTACGGCGTCACCCTGAACGAGCTGTTTCAGGACGAGGTGCCCCTGGCGGGCACGGAGGCAGCGGCGGAGCCTCCGGCGGCGATGGAGCGGCGGCCCCTGGGGACGGCCCTGGGAAACTTCCTGGCCAATCTCTCCCCCGGCAACAAGTGGACCGGGGCGGCGAGCCTGGCGGCGGTGACGCTGCTGATCACCCTGGGGATGCTGTATGTGAGAGGAGGCGGAGACAACGAGATGACGTTCCTGTGGATTGGGGCCATCATCGTCTTCGGCGTGGTGGAGGCGCTGACGGCGGGGCTGGTGTCCATCTGGTTCGTGCCCGGCGCCGTGGCGGGCCTCATCGCGGCCATGGCGGGGCTGGGCATCCTCAGCCAGCTGGTGCTGTTCCTGGCGGTGTCCGCGGCGGCCCTGGCGGCCACCCGGCCCCTGGTAAAGAAGCTCTCCGCGGCCAAGACCGTGCCCACCAACGCCGACCGGGTGCTGGGGGAGCGCGGCAAGGTCACGGAGACCATCGACAACGAGAATTCCACCGGCACCGTCTACATCGACGGCAAGACCTGGACCGCCCGCAGCGCGGACGGCACTGTGATCCCCGCGGGGGCCCGGGTGGAGATTGAGCGGATGGAGGGCGTGAAGCTCTTTGTCAAAGAGGCGCCGGAGAACCGGCCGGAGAAAGAGGAGGTTTGATTGAGATGTTTGACGTACTCAGATGGATTCCCCTGGTGATCCTGGTGGTGCTGATCCTGGTACTGCTGATCAGCAACATCGTCATCGTCCAGCAGTCCAAGGCCTATGTGGTGGAGCGCCTGGGGGCGTTCCGGGCGGTTTGGAACGTGGGCCTGCATCTGAAAATCCCCTTCATCGAGCGGGTGGCCAAGAAGGTGTCCCTAAAGGAGCAGGTGGCGGACTTCGCCCCCCAGCCCGTCATCACCAAGGACAACGTCACCATGCAGATCGACACGGTGATCTACTTCCAGATCACGGACCCG
>CAJFNE010000236.1 GCA_904393855.1 uncultured Oscillibacter sp.
TTTTTCGTCAACAGCCGCAACCCGGTAACCGATCTGACCGTTGAGGAGATCCAGGGGATCTACTCCGGCGAGATCACGAACTGGTCGGAGGTGGGCGGCAGGCGGGAGTCCATCCGCCCCTTCCAGCGGGCGGAAAACAGCGGCAGCCAGTCGGCCCTGCTGCGGCTCATGGAGGGCCTGCCCCTTCTGGAGCCGGAGGAAGAGGACCGGATCGGCGGCATGGGCGGCATCATCCGGGAGGTTGCCAGCTACCGGAACTACCGCAACGCCATCGGCTTCTCCTTCCGATTCTACGCCACGGAGATGGTGCGAAACGGGGACATCCGACTCCTGGCCCTGGACGGCGTGGAGCCCACCCGGGAGACCATCCGGGACGGCACCTACCCCCTCGCGTCGGATTTTTACGCTATCACCGCCGCCCCCGCCGGGGACAAGACCCCTCTTGCAGAGCAGAACCCGGCCGCGGCGGAGTTTCTGGCCTGGATTCTGTCGGATCAGGGGCAGGTGCTGGTGGAGCGGACCGGCTATGTGGCAGTCAGCCGAGAGGTTGATCTATTCCATTCACTTTTGAACTAAGATTAATCGTTTTTTTGTGTTTTTTCCTGAAAACTCTTGCGTTTTTTTACAGATGCCGTATAATAGAGGCAATGACCAAGCAAGAAGCAGGAGTTTTACTGGACATGCAGAGAAAACCGCGTATTTTAACGGTCGGCAGCTTCGTGATGGATGTGATCGCCACCACGGACCGGGTCCCCGCCGCCGGCCAGACTGTCTATGGCAGAGATTTTCACATGGCGCCGGGAGGGAAAGGCGCCAATCAGGCCCTGCAGTGCGCCCGGCTGGGGGCTGATGTCACCATGATGGGCTGCGTGGGAGACGACCTCTTTGGCGAACGATTGCTGGAGCCCATGCGGGCCGCCGGGGTCCATCTGGACCACGTGATCACGCGTTCCGGCGTCAGCTCCGGTGTGGGGCATGTGACGCTGGAGATCCAGGGCAACACCGCCCAAAACCGCATTGTGGTGATCCCCGGCGCCAACCGGACCCTGACTCCGGCGGAGGTCTCCTGGATTCAGCAGGAGATCGGCAGCTATGATCTGGTGCTGCTGCAGCTGGAGATCCCTCTGGCCGTCAACCGGGTCGTGGCCCGCTGGGCCAAGGCCGCCGGCGTGCCGGTGATGCTGAATCCCGCCCCCGCCACGGAGCTGGACGACGAACTGCTGGGGCTGGTGACCTGGCTGATCCCCAACGAGCAGGAGGCCTCCATGGAGACCCACCTGCCCCTGCGCACGGAGGACGGCCACCTGGTGGAGGAGGACCTGCGGCACATCGCCGACAGCCTCTGGGACAAGGGCGTGGCCCATACGGTCATCACCCTGGGAGGCCACGGCTCCGTGGTGGTGGAGGCGGACCGCCTGCGGTACGTTCCCTGCATCGCCATGCCCCATGTGGCGGACCCCACCGCCGCCGGGGATTCCTTTGTGGGGGCCCTGGCCGTGGGCGTCACGGTGGGACTGCCCTACGCCCGGGCTCTGGAATTCGCCAGCCACACCGCCGCCATCACGGTGTCCCGGATGGGGGCCATGCCCTCCCTGCCCACGCTGGAGGAGGTCCTCGCCCTGATGCGGGAGCGGAACTACCAGGGCTTTGACTTCTCCCTGCTGGATGTGCTAAAATAAGTGCCAGAAGTTTTCCAAACGACAGGAGGCAGACGGATGCGCATTCTATGCTACGGAGATTCCGACACCTTTGGACATGATCCCCGCTCCCCCCTGGGGGAGCCCTACCCGCCGGAGGTCCGCTGGACGGACCGGCTGGCGGCGGCCACCGGCTGGGAGGTCCTCAACGCCGGGCTGAATGGGCGGGAGATCCCCCACCGGCCCAGGGAGCTGCAGGACGCGGAAACTCTCTTCGCCAAAGCCAGTCCCTTTGACATGGCCACGGTGTTCCTGGGCAGCAACGACATCTTCCAGGGTTGCTCCGCCCGGGAGACGGCGGAGCGGATGGCCCATTTCCTGGACCGTCTCGCCGGGTATCCCCTCCTGCTGCTGGTGCCGGTGCCCATGGTGTCCGGCACCTGGATCACGGAGGAGCGGCTGGTGACAGAGTCCGCCCAGCTGGCCGGGCTCTATGCGCAGCTGGCTCAGGAGCGGGGCATCGCCTGCGCGGACCCCGGCACCTGGGACATCGAGATGTCCTTTGACGGCGCCCACTACTCCGAGGAGGGGCACCGGGTCTTTGCCCGGCGCATCCAGGAGGTGCTGGAGGGACTGCTGCAACCTGCCAAGTGATCGAACGCTGATATGACAACGAGGAGGGGGCGCGCCTCCTCGTTTCATGTTCTCTCAGATCCCACCGCTGGTGAGCTCGTAGTCCTCTGTGATGTCCGTCCCGGCAGCGTCGTACAGGCGCAGGGACTCCAGGTCCATGTGGTCAGTCTCCGTGTCCGGGTCCACCTCCGCGCACACCAGAAAGCGGGAGGTCTCCGGAATATCCAGGGGATAGGGCGCCCCGTCCAGGGCGCAGGCAGCGGAGGCGATCCGCTCCCCGGTGTTCCGGCCGCCGAAGAGGAGATACTTCCGTCCATTCTCCTCCACGACCCCCTCCCGGAAGTTTCCGCCGCCGTAACTCAATCCCGTGACCCGGTATCGCCCGGTGAAGCTCTTCTCCAGGATCACCCGGCCCAGGTCCATCTCCCGCCCGATCTCCAGCAGCATCCAGGTACGATCCCCCAGGGTGACGGCGGTATCCGCATACAGCGTCACAGGGGGCGGCTCCTGCTCCGTCCGGCCCAGGAGATAGAAATCCTCCACGCAGGCCGTCAGGTTCCCCTGGTCCGGGTCCACGGGATAGGAGCGCTGGTACAGGGCAAACGCGGCCGCCAGCACGCAGACTCCCGCCAGGATGCCCA
>CAJFNE010000237.1 GCA_904393855.1 uncultured Oscillibacter sp.
GCGCTCCGCGCGGACCGACCCGCCGAAGCGTTCTTTTCTTTTGGACCGTCCACGGCCCGTTTTCTTTTCGGCAAGATCGAAAAGAAAATGGGGGGTGGATTCCTGCGGTGATCACCGCATTCCCCGTCCATCCGGACGACTTCAGTCACTTCTCCTCATAGACAGACACATACACCGTCCCGGTGACCTCAAACCCCAGCTTGGCTTTCACCTGATAATTCCCAAAGGCCTTGATGGGCTCGTCCAGCACCAGCTTCTGCTTGGGGATATCCAGATCGTACTGGGCCTTCAGCCCCTCGGAGATCTCCTTGGTGGTGACGGCGCCGAAGAGCTTTCCGCCGCTGCCCGCTCTGGCGGTGAGCTTCACCGGGCACTCCTTGAGCTTCTCGGCGGCGGCCTCCGCCTCCGCCTTCTGCCGGGCCTCCTCGGCCTTGCGGGCTTTCTCTTTCAAATTCATGGTGTTGATGGCGTCCGCCGTGGCGGCGATGGCCAGCTTCCGGGGCAGCAGGAAGTTCCGGGCGTAGCCCTCGCTGACCTCCACCAGCTGGCCCTTCTTGCCCTGGCCCTTGACGTCTTGCTGTAAAATCACTTTCATGATGGGTTCTCCTTTATTCCGCGGAATTTATTTCTCGAAATAGGCGTCGATGGCGTCCACCAGCTTGGCGTGGACGGTCTCCATGTCGCCGTGCTCCACCCGGCCGCCGGCGGTGGTGGAGTTGCCGCCGCCGCCCAGGGCCTCCAGGATCACCTGGACGTTGATCTCCCCCAGGGAGCGGGCGGACATGAGCACGTCGTCGCCGCTGCGGTAGAGCACGAAGGACGCCTGGACGCCCTTGAGCGTCAGCAGCTCGTCCGCCGCCTGAGCCGCCGCCACCCGGTCCACCCCCTCGTCGGGGATGACGGAGAGGGCAATGTCCTCCCGGTAGAGCTGGGCCCGGCGGATGATGTCGTAGCGGGTGACCATGTCCTGCAGGTCCCCCTGGAACAGCCGCTGCACCGCCGCGGTGTCCGCCCCGGCCCGGCGCAGGAAGGCCGCCGCCTCAAAGGTCCGGCCGCCGGTGCGCTGGGTGAAGTGCTTGGTGTCCAGCACGATGCCGGCAAGCAGCGCCTCCGCCTCCTCCCGCAGCAGGTCGGCGGGCTCCACCAGGTACTGCAGCAGTTCCGTCACCAGCTCGCTGGCGGAGGAGGCGTAGGGCTCGTGGAAGCTGAAGGCGGCGTTCTCGATATAGCTGGCGGCCCGCCGGTGGTGGTCGATAACCGCCACCCGGTTGCAGCTCTCCAGCACCTGGGGGCTCTCCACCATGTCGGGACGGTTGGTGTCCACCACCACCAGCAGCGCCCCGGGCCGCAGGGCCAGGATGGCGTCGTTACCGGAGAGGAACACGCCCTCATACTCCGGCAGGGTCCGGAGGGAGGCCAGTAGGCTCTCCGCCGCGTTGCGCTCCAGGTCGATGACGATCCGGGCCTTTTTGCCCCGGTGCCGGGCGGCGCAGCAGATGCCCACCGCGGCGCCCACCGCGTCCATGTCGGCGTAGCTGTGGCCCATGACGTAGATCTCGCTGGCGTCCTCCATCAGCTCCCGGAAGGCGTTGGCCATGACCCGGGACTTCACCTTGGTCCGCTTCTCCGAGGATTTGGACCGGCCGCCGTAGAACTCGAAGTCCACCCGGCCCCGGACCACCGCCTGGTCGCCGCCCCGGCTCAGGGCCATCTCCAGGGACAGCTTGGCGTTCTTGTAGAGGTCGGGGATGCTGTCGGCGTCCTTGCCCACGCCGATGGAGAGGGTGGGGTGGACCCCCTCTCCCACCTGGATGTCCCGGAGGGCGTCCAGAATGGAGAACTTCTCCTCCACGAAGTGGGCGTAGTGGCACTCCTCAAAGAGGAACAGGTAGCGGTCCCGCTCGGTCTTCAGCAGCAGGCCCTCTCCCGCCGCCGTCCAGGCGCCCAGCTTCTCGTCGATCTGGGCCAGCACGGCGCTGCGCTGCGTGTCGGCGCAGGCCTTCATCAGGTCCTCGTAGTTGTCCAGCATCAAAATGGCCAGCACCGGGCGGGTGGCGGTGTACACCTCCCGCAGGCGGTCGGCCTCGGTGGTGTCCACCCAGTAGGTGGTGGCCACCAGGTTCTGCTCGCCGCCCCGGCCCTTGGCCCGCACCAGGCTGCCGTACACCCGGAAGCGGCGGTTGTTCATCACCACCCGGTCCGGGCACTCCTGCTTGCGCTCCAAAAGCCACTGGATGGGGAAGCCCGGCACCGCGTCCTCCACCTTCATCTCGAACAGGTGCTCCCGCACCCCCGCCAGCTGGAGGAAGTTCTC
>CAJFNE010000238.1 GCA_904393855.1 uncultured Oscillibacter sp.
CGCCCGGGACCTGCCCTGGCGGCACACGGACGACCCCTACCGGATCTGGGTGTCGGAGATCATGCTCCAGCAGACCCGGGTGGCGGCGGTGCTGGGATATTATGCCCGGTTCCTGGCCGCTTTCCCCTCGGTGGAGCTTCTCGCCGCCGCCCCGGAGGACCAGCTCATGAAGCTGTGGGAGGGGCTGGGCTACTACAGCCGGGCCCGGAACCTCCACCGGGCCGCCCGGATCATCGTGGACCGGGGCGGCTTCCCGGATACCTACGAGGGCCTGTTGGCCCTGCCGGGGATCGGGGACTACACCGCCAGCGCCATCGCCTCGGCCTGCTTCGGTCGGCGGGAGGCGGCGGTGGACGGCAACGTGCTGCGGGTGGTCACCCGCCTGACGGACTGCCACGACGACATCCTGGCCCCTCAGACCAAGCGGCGCATCCGGGCCCAGCTCCAGGCCGTCATGCCGGAGCGGGGGCCGGACATCCGCCTCTTCAACCAGGCCGCCATGGAGCTGGGAGCCACCGTCTGCGCGCCGAACGGCCCGCCCCGGTGCGGGGAGTGCCCGGCGGCGGACCTCTGCCTGGGCCGTCTCCGGGGCACGGCGGAAGCCCTGCCGGTGAAGGCCCCCCAGAAGGAGCGGCGGATCGAGCACAGGACGGTCTTCCTCCTGCTGCGGGGCGGGAGCGTGGCCCTGCGCAGGCGGCCGGACACCGGGCTGCTGGCGGGGCTGTGGGAATTCCCCAGCGCGGAGGGAACCCTGGACGAGACTCAGGCGGCGGAGACCGTGGCCGCCTGGGGGCTCCAGCCCAAGGCCTGGCGCCGGAAGCTGACCGCCAAACACATCTTTACCCATGTGGAGTGGCACATGGACGGGTACGTCCTGGAGGTGGCCGGGGAGGGGCCCGGGGACTTCGTCTGGGTGAACCGGGCGGCCCTGGAGGACCACGCGGTGCCCTCCGCTTTCGCCCGGTACTATGCCGAGGCGAAAGAACAGATGGAACGGGAATGAGGGGCCTCAGCGGCCTCTGACAGGAAGAGACGGCGGGGATCTCGCCGGAGACGCGGGAGGGGAGCGGCCCATGGCATTTGTAAGAGTTTTGCTGCTGGCGATCGTGATGTTGGTACGCCTGCTGCCTTTTATTCTGATCGCGCTGCTGGTGATCTGGCTCTGGCGGCGGTCCGTCCGCAAGGGCAAGGACCCGGACTTTGAGGGGCCGGTGATCAACGTGGACTACAAGGTGGTGGACGACGAGGAGGAGTCCGCTCGGGACAAGACGGACGGCACGTAGAAGGAGGCTTTCCCATGCCCTTTTGGAAGAAGAGCGAGGACCCCTGGGACTGGGAGCCGGAGCAGTGCCCCCCGTCCGGCGCGGGCGTGGAGCAGGAGGATGCCCCCGGCATCCTGGACGAGCTCCGGGACTGGAATGAGGAGCGGAGGGAGCGGCGGGCTCGGGAGGACGCCCCGCCCCCGCCCATGACCTGCCCCTGGTGCGGGCGGGAGATGGAGGCGGGCTGGATCACCGCCGGCCGGGACGGGGCCCAGTGGCGGCCCGGCTGGCCGCCGAAGCTCTTCGGGCGGGCCTTCGTCTGCATCGACCACGAGGGCAGCGTCCTCCATCGGCGCAAGACCGCCTACCTCTGCCGGGACTGCCGGCGGATGGTGCTGGAATTCCCAGCGGAGGCCCTGGAGCCTCTGGAGGAGGCGGACCTCACGCGGCCCACAGCGGGCACAAAGGAGGGCCTATGATCTGCGATCTCTGCCCCCGGAACTGCGGCGCGGAGCGGACGGAGACGCAGCCCGGCGGGGTCTGCGGACAGCCCGCCCTCCCCGTGGCGGCCCGGGCCATGCTCCACCGCTGGGAGGAGCCCTGCCTGGTAGGGGAACACGGCGCCGGGGCGGTGTTCTTTTCCGGATGTAATCTCCGCTGCTCTTTTTGCCAGAACAAGCCCATCTCCCAGGGCGGCAGGGGAAAGCCCTTGACGGTCCCCCGCCTGCGGGAGATTTTTCGCCAGCTGATCGATCAGGGGGCCGCCTGTCTGGACCTGGTGACCCCCACCCACTTCACCGACGCCATCCTGGAAGCCCTGGGAGACGAACCCTGGCCGGTGCCGGTGGTGTGGAACTGCGGCGGGTACGAGAAGCCGGAGACCCTCCGGCGGCTGGAGGGGAAGGTCCAGGTGTACCTCCCGGACCTGAAATACGCCCTGCCGGAGCCCGCCCGGGCCTGCTCCGCCGCGGCGGACTACTTCGACTGGGCCAGCGCCGCCATCCGGGAGATGTTCCGCCAGACGGGCCCCTACC
>CAJFNE010000239.1 GCA_904393855.1 uncultured Oscillibacter sp.
CGCATATTCGCCGGTGGACTAGCATAGGCTTATCCCACGAGGTGATGACAAGATGACAATCCATGTGGTCCAATCCGGCGAATCCGTCGATTCCATCGCGGCCTCCTACGGCGTGGACCCCGCCCGCCTGGCCGCGGACAACGCCGTTTCCACCAGCGGTTCCCTGGCGGTGGGGCAGACCCTGGTGATCCGCTTCCCCCGGCAGGTCCACGCCGTGAGAGCGGGTGAGACTCTCTCCTCCATTGCCGCCGCCTACGGCACCACGGTCCGGCAGCTATGGCGGAACAATTGGTCCCTGGCCGGTGGAGAGGCTCTGGTGTCCGGCCAGGTCCTGGTGGTCTCCTATTTTGAGGAGAAGCTGGGCTCCGCCCTTTCCAACGGCTATGCCTACCCTTACATTGAGCCAGACCTCCTGGCGGAGCAGCTGCCCTATCTCACCTGCCTCTCCCCTTTCACATATGGGATCAACGCCTCCGGCGGCCTCCTGCCCCTGGAGGACGATGCTCTCCTCTCCGCTGCCCGGCTCCGGGGCACCGCGCCGGTCATGCACCTGTCCACCCTGACGGAGTCCGGCCAGTTCGACACCCAGCGGGCGGAGCTGGTGCTGACGGACATGGCTGTTCAGGACCAGCTGGTGGCGGAGGTGATCCAGACGGTCCTGCGCCGGGGCTATGCCGGCGTGGACGTGGACTTCGAGTTCCTGCCCGGGCAGCTGGCCGCGGCCTACGCCGCCTTCCTGGACCGTCTGCGCCGGCGGCTCCAGCCCCAGGGCCGGTTCCTCTGGGCGGCCTTGGCCCCGAAAACCAGCGCCGGGCAGCGGGGCCTGCTCTACGAGGGCCACGACTACGCCGCCGTGGCCGCCGCCACGGATGGGGTCCTGCTGATGACCTACGAGTGGGGCTACACCTACGGCCCGCCCATGGCGGTGGCCCCCCTGCCCAACGTGCGGGCGGTGCTGGACTACGCGGTCACCGCCATCCCGGCGGGCAAGATCTTCCTGGGTGTTCCCAACTACGGCTACGACTGGCCCCTGCCCTTCGTCCAGGGCTCCACCCGGGCCGAGTCCATCTCCAACCAGCGGGCCATCGAACTGGCCATCCAGTATGAGATCGCCATCCAGTACGACGAGACCGCCCAGGCGCCCTACTTTTACTACACAGACTCCGCCGGCACCGTCCACGTAGTCTGGTTCGAGGACGCCCGCAGCATGGCCGCCAAGCTCCGCCTGGTGGCGGAGTACGGCTTTCAGGGCATGGGCTTCTGGAACCTGATGCGCCCCTTCTCCCAGACCTGGCTGGTGCTGGACAGCCTGTACGACCTCCCGGCGCTGTGAAAAAGGAGCGGCGAAAGCCGCTCCTTACGTTCCCTGTCTTCCGGACAGCCCCCGCATCCAGTCCGTGTGGGCCAGTCCCCGGAACAGGCAGGCCGCCAGCACCCCCGTCAGCGCCCCCGTCCCCAGGGACACTCCCAGCAGCACCGGCAGGTAGTACAGCGGCGCCGTGTTTCCCAGGGTCAGCACCGCCGCGGCGATCTGTCCGCAGTTGTGGGCCGCCGCCCCGCCGATGGACACCCCATAGACGGAGAGCCGCTTTCCCCGGGAGAGGAGGATCATCACCAGCATCGCCGTGACGCCCCCCAGCACGGAGAAAATCAGCGCGTTCATGTTCCCCGCGAACACCGCCCCCAGCAGGCACCGGGCCAGCAGGATCAACAGGGCCCGCCCCGGCCCCAGCACGTACAGGGCAAACAATGTCACCACATTGGCCAGGCCCAGCTTCACCCCCGGCAGCGGGATGGCCAGGGACAGGGGGAAGAAGTTCTCCAGATAGGACAGGGCCAGCGCCAGCGCCGTCAGCAGGGCGCAGAGGGTCAGGTCCTTCGTTGTCAGCTTCATGCGGTCCCTCCTATCCGATCACCATGTCGGGGGCGTCGCCGTCCGCCTGGGCGCCGCCCTGCAGCTGGATGATGATCCGGGCCGGCAGACACACGATGCTCTGCCCCGCCCGGGTGATAGTCCCGGTGTGCACGCAGTCCTGGGTGGGGCAGTCGGATGTCTCCACCCGGACGCCCACCTCCCCGTCGGGCCGCAGGTTCACCGTCAGGGTGTATCCGTTATGGGAGTAGGTCCGGGTTTCGCCGTCCGCCTCCAGGTCGATCCGCTCTACCTCCGCGCCGTCCACGGAGACCACCGCCGTCAGATTTCCCTCCACGGTTGGGCCCCGCCAAACCATCCAGGCGGAGGCGGCCGCCAGCACCACCACCGCCAGCACCACCAGACTATCCCAGCCCGTGGG
>CAJFNE010000240.1 GCA_904393855.1 uncultured Oscillibacter sp.
CTTGCCCACCATCTTCTGGTTGCGGTAGGCCTGCTCCAGGGCGGCCTGCATGGTGCGGGACTTGACATAGCGGCCGTTGACGAAGAAGAACTGGCCCGCCCGGGACCCCCGGCAGCACACCGGCTGGGAGATGAAGCCCTCCACCGCGATGTAGATCAGCATATTGCAGAAGATCGCCAGCAGGAAGATGCTCGCCAGGTTGTCTCCCAGCTTCGTCTCGCAGAGGCCCTGGGCCTTTTCCACCAGGGCGGGGGCAATCCGGGTGCACCGCTCCGCCATGGCCAGCAGCCAGGTACCCGCCAGGTTCCCCAGCCAGATGGGAATCAGGTCCAGCGCGTAGGACAGGTCCTTCTCCCACAGATAGCACACCTTGCCGGTGAACAGGTGCAGTCCCTGGGTGCAGATGGTGAAGAGGCCCACGGTGAAGAACAGCGCCCCCAGCACCTTGTTGTCCAGAGACAGGAACACGGTGCCGCCCAAACCAATGCAGATGCCCGCCAGGATTCCCGACAGGAAGAGCTTGCCCCGTCTCACTTGGCAGCCCTCTTGGCGGCCTCCACCACATGTCCGATCAGCACGGAGGTGGTGACGGCCCCCACGCCGCCGGGCACAGGGGTGATGGCCTCCACAATAGGCTCCACCTCGTCGTACACCGCGTCGCCCGCGATGCCGCCCTTGGCCTCATCCCAGTTGATGGACACGTCGATGACCACCTGGCCGGGACGGACGTACTCCTTGGTCAGGCTCTTCAGCACGCCGGCGGCCGAAACCAGGATGTCCGCCTCCCGGGCAACGGCCGCCACATCCTTCGTCTTGGTGTGGCAGACGGTGACGGTGGCGTTCTTGCCCAGCAGCATCATGGCGGCGGGCTTGCCCACCACCAGGCTCCGGCCCAGCACCACGGCCTTCTTTCCGGTGCAGTCGATGCCGTAGTGATCCAGGATCTCCATACAGGCGGCGGGGGTGCAGGGGGCGAAGCCCAGCTCCTTGCCCATGAACACGCCGGCGTTGGAACCGTCGGTCATGCCGTCCACGTCCTTGCGGGGGTCCAGGCGGTTGCAGATCTCGTCCTGGTCTGCCTTCAGATGCTTCGGCAGGGGCCGGAACATCAGCACGCCGTGGATCTTGTCGTTGGCGTTGATGGCATCGATGGTCTTCAGGAGCTCCTCCTTGGTGACGTCCTCCGGCAGTAGGAACTTCTCCACCGCCACGCCCAGGGCCTCCGCCCGCTTGGTGGCGCCCTTCTCATAGCTCAGGTCGTCCGGCCGCTCGCCGCAGCGGACGATGGCCAGGGTGGGGTTCACCCCCTGGGCCTTCAGCGCCTCACACTCCGCAATGATGCGGGCGTTCAGCTTCTCGTTGACTTCTTTTCCCAGCAGCTGTTTTGCCATTGTTCTCTCCCCCGTTTATTTAAAGAATCCCGCCTTGACGGTACTGAAAATCTCGTCGGCCATGGCGCCATACTGCTCCAGCATCCCCAGGCACTTGGCGTTCAGTTCCTCCGCCTTCTTCCGGTCCTTCAGGGTCTTGGTGTTGATGAACACGTTCAGGCTGGCGGCCTGCAGGGCCGCCTTCACACACACGGCGGCACAGCCTGCGTCAGACACCGCCAGGCGGCTGCCCTTGGCGGCGAATACAGAAATGGCCTCCAGGGCCTCGCAGCACAGCTCCATGATGTGCACCGGCACGCCGCAGGCGGTGAGGGTGGCCTCCTCCAGGACCGTCTCCCGGTTCGGGTCGTCCTTGGGGATGCCGTAGGCGCGGGACAGGGGCACGAAGCCTTTCTCATCGGCCTCCACCTGGTCCAGCAGCTCCTTCTGCAGCGCGTCGCACTTGGCTTTCAGCGCTCGGATTTCCGCCTCCACATCCGCGTATTTCTTCTTGCCCACGGTGAGGGAACCCACCATATTGCCCAGAGCGGTGCCGATGGCGCCCACCAGGGCCGCCGCGCCGCCGCCGCCGGGGGCGGGCGCGTCGGAGGCCAGCACCTCCACAAACTTCCGGCAGGATTCCATTGTCATATCCATGGCAGTTTCTCCTTTCCTCTTGAAATTCAAAAATCCAGAA
The DNA here is from genome assembly GCA_904393855.1 of uncultured Oscillibacter sp. Taxonomy (GTDB): domain Bacteria; phylum Bacillota; class Clostridia; order Oscillospirales; family Oscillospiraceae; genus Oscillibacter. Next base: position 2,068 of record CAJFNE010000240.1, read on the forward strand.
TGTTGAAAAAGTCCGGCGGAATGCCGCCGGACTTTTTCAGTTTTTTTCTCAGAACAAACCAGAAATCTTGTCGTTCTCGTCCGTTCCCCGCCGCGCAAAACGCGGCGGGGGCCCCATTTCACCTTGCTCGGCCAGGCAGAGCCCGGCCTCGCCAAGGTTTTGCCTCCGGCAAAACGCTTGGACGCCGCTTGCGCGGCGGGTGCACGCTGTGCACCTGCCCAC
>CAJFNE010000241.1 GCA_904393855.1 uncultured Oscillibacter sp.
TCCGCCTGGGCCGGGTCTGTCACCTGCTCCACTGTCACGGTGAGGACAGGCCGCTCCGCCGGGGCGGCGTCCTCCGCCGTCAGGCCGAACTTCTCAATGAGCTTCGTGAATTCCAGCTTCAAGAACAGCGGATAGGCGTCCGGGCCGGGCTTTCGCACCAGGTTGTCCTCCGGCCGGAAGTCCAGGGGCGCGTCGGTGGCGATGGTGGCCAGCCAGTAGGAGTGGCGGGCGCTCTCCTCTCCCGCCTCCAGCTTACGGATCACGGCGGGCTTGGCGTCCACGTCCGGCATGCTGGCATACAGGGCGTCGATGCTCCCGTATTTTTGGATCAGGTCCATGGCGGTCTTCTCCCCCACCCCCGGTACGCCGGGGATGTTATCGGAGGCGTCCCCCATCAGGGCCTTCAGGTCGATCATGTGGATCGGGTCAAAGCCGTACTGCTCCCGGAAAGTCTCGGGCGTCATGTCCTTCGTGGTGGTCTGTCCCATGCGGGTGGCCACCAGCTTCACCTTCGTGCGGTCCGTGATCAGCTGCAGGGAGTCCTTGTCCCCCGTGATCACCACGCAGTCCCAGTCCGCCGCCTCGCACTTGCGGGAGATGGTGCCGATGAGATCGTCGGCCTCCCAGCCCTCCAGCTCGTAGCGGGGGATGTTCAGGGCATCCAATACCTCCTTCAGTACCGGCATCTGCATCCGCAGCTCCTCCGGCATGGGCTTCCGGGTGGCCTTGTAGGCCTCGTCCGCCGTGTGGCGGAACGTGGGGGCATGAACGTCAAACGTGACGCACACCGCGTCAGGCTTCTCCTCCTCCCGCAGCCGCAGCAGCGTGGTCAGAAAGCCAAAGACGGCGTGGGTGTACAGTCCGTCCCGGGTGCTGAGGGGCCGGATGCCATAATAGGCCCGGTTGATGATGGAATTGCCGTCGATGACCATGAGCTTCATAGCGGTTCCTCCCTGTTGTGGAAGTTTTCATGAACTTGTATAGTATACTCTATTTGGCAGTCTTTCGCAATGGATGGAACAAAAAATGGGCCGCGGGGCCCATTTTCATCGGCGGTAGGGACGGATTTCATCCGTCAGCCCCAGCAGGTAGTCCACGCTGGTCCCGTAGAACCGGGCCAGGGCGATCAGCGACGCGCTGGGGATGTCCAGCGTCCCGCTCTCATAGCGGGAATAGGTGGTCTGGGACACGTGCAGAACCGCCGCCACGGCGGCCTGGGTCAGGTCCCGGTCCTCCCGCAGATTGCGCAGCCGGTGATACATCGGCCTCCCTCCCCCATGCTTTCTGCCTCTATTTTAGAATATGCAAAAATCGCATATTGATTTTTATGCGGTAATCGCATAAAATGGAGGAAACCCACGAAATGAGGAGGGCACTATGGAGCAGCAGGAGCTTTCCGTCTGGCGGATCTGGGTGGACCCCCGGCAGCGCATCGTCTCCTTCCACCCGGTGGAGGGATTTGAACTGCTGGAATTCCGGGATCGGGTCCTGTTCTTCCGCTGTGTGGACGAGTACACCCGGCAGCAATACCGCTATCAATAAATTTTCCGGTTTCCCGGCAGGTTTCTGTGGACAAATCCGGGGTTTTGGCGTATACTCTCTCTAATCATATCGTTTTTATTTATGATAGATATAACTGTATCTAATAGTACAAATTCTGTGAAAAGGAGAAGTTCTATGTCCGAGAGTTACGCCGGCAAGATCAACCGGAAGCTGCTGAAAAAACGCCGCATCATCAACGCCGCCGCCGGGCGGGAGCCAGCGGACCTGGTGCTGAAAAACGCCGTCTATGTCAACGTCTTTGCCCACCGGCTCTGCACCGCGGACATCGCCGTGGCGGAGGGTCTGATCGTGGGCATGGGCCAATACGACGGCACGGTGGAGGAGGACTGCACGGGGAAGATCGTCCTCCCGGGCTTCCTGGACGCCCACATCCATCTGGAGAGCTCCCTGGTCAGCCCCACAGAGTTCGTGAAGGCCGTGCTGCCCCACGGCACCACCACCGTCATCACAGACCCTCACGAGATTGCCAACGTCATGGGCACCGACGGCATCGAGTACATGCTCCAGGCCACGGAGGGCCTGCCGGTGGACGTACGGTTCATGCTGCCCTCCTGCGTGCCAGCCACACCCCTGGACGAGTCCGGCGCCACGCTGGATTACCGGGCCATCGACAGCTTCTATGACCACCCCCGGGTCCAGGGGCTGGCGGAGATGATGAACTTCGTGGGCATCATCGCCGGGGACGACCAGCCGGTGGAGAAGATCGTGGCCGCCCAGGCC
>CAJFNE010000242.1 GCA_904393855.1 uncultured Oscillibacter sp.
CAGATGCAGTCCGTCAGTGCCTATGGTTGATGCGATGGCGAAGCTGATTGAACTGCGGGACGTCTATAAGATTTACAGCGAGGGCCTGGAGAGTGAGGTCCGGGCCCTGGACGGCGTCTCGCTGACCATTGACCGGGGAGAGTTCGCGGCGGTGGTGGGCCAGTCCGGCTCCGGCAAGTCCACCATGATGAACGTGCTGGGGTGCCTGGACATCCCCACCCGGGGAACTTACCTCCTGAACGGCACGGACGTCCGGGACCTGACCGATAAAGAACTCTCCCGCATCCGCAACAAGGAGATCGGGTTTATCTTCCAGCAGTACAACCTGATCCAGGACCTCACCGTGCTGGAAAACGTGGAGCTGCCGCTGATCTATCAGGGGGTTCCGGCGGATGACCGCCGGGAGCTGGCCCTGGAGGCCCTGGAGCGAGTGGGACTGAGCGGGCGTACGAAGCACCGCCCCTCCCAGATGTCCGGCGGCCAGCAGCAGCGGGTGGCCATTGCGAGAGCCATCGCCACCCGCCCGGCCATTGTCATGGCGGACGAACCCACCGGCGCTCTGGACTCCCGCACGGGATTGGAGGTGTTGGCCTTCCTGCAGAAGCTGAACCGGGAGGGTACCACGATCATTCTCATTACCCACGACAACGGGATCGCCGCCACCGCCCGCCGCTGCGTGCGCCTGGCAGACGGCAAGATCGTGGAGGACCGGACCCAGGAGGTGGATTGGCTGTGAATATCCTGCAGGCAGTGAAAATGGCCTTGAAATCCATCTGGGGCAAGAAAGGTCGGTCCACGCTGACCATCCTGGGTATCTTCATCGGCATTGCCGCCGTGATGACCATCGTCTCCATCATGGAGGGCATGAAGGAGCTGACCCGGCAGCAGTACGAGGCCATGGGCAGCAACCGTGTCACAGTGTACATCTGGTCCTATCTGTACGATGAGGAGGGCAACAGCCTGGCTCCGGATTATTTCCCCAAACTGTATGAATACTGCAACGGGCTGAAGGACCAGATTGAGGGTGTGACGCCGGAGGGATATGCCAATAATATCACGGTTACTTACGGAACCAAATCCACCGCCAACATGGGGTATGAGTGGGATGAGAACGGCAATCCCATCGGCGACACGCCGCCCAACCTCTACTACGCCAGTGACCAGTACAGCATCTGCAACAACCTGACCGTGGCCAGAGGCCGGGACCTGGCGTATCTGGACATGACGAACTACAATCAGGTGTGCGTTATGGGCGCCCAGGCGGCCAAGACCTTCTTCGGCTCCGGCAACCCTGTGGGGCAGGAGCTCCAGGTCAACGGGAACCCCTTCCTGGTGGTGGGTGTTTACGGCAGCCGCCTCAGCGATCAGTCGACCGGCAACAGCAATCTGGATAATTTCATTGCCTTCCCCTACACTGCCCGGCGGCTGCTGGGGGGCGAGGCTCCCAGCCAGTTTACCGTGAAAGCCAAGAATGGCGTGAACCTGGAGGAGCTGATTCCCACTCTGAGCGGCTATGTCAAGGGCCTGGTGGGCAGCAACGGCAGCTACAACGTGGAGTCGGCTAACCAGTACCAGGATTACCAGAATGAATACCTGACGCAAATCAGCCTGATCCTGGGCGGCATCGCCGCCATCTCCCTGCTGGTGGGCGGCATCGGCATCATGAATATCATGCTGGTGACGGTGACGGAGCGCACCCGGGAGATCGGCATCCGGCGGGCCATCGGTGCCCAGAGGTCCAGCATCGTGGCCCAGTTCCTGATCGAGGCGGCCATGCTCTGCGGCATCGGCGGCATCGTGGGCATCCTGGTGGGCACCGCGGGCAGCGTGATCCTCAGCACGATTCTGATCCAGATCACAGTCTACCCGCCCACCTGGGTGACGGCGGCGGCCTTCGCCCTGTCGGTGGCTCTGGGGCTGCTGTTCGGCAGCTACCCGGCGGTCAAGGCCGCGAAGCTGCAGCCGGTGGAGGCCCTGCGGGCGGAGTGAGGCAAATGTTTTCAAATGGATGGAGATAGAGGAGGAGAATCTATGAAAAAGAGGCTTTGGGCGGCCCTGCTGGCGGTGGCCCTGTCCCTCAGTACGCTGATCATCCCGGCGGGAGCCGCCGAGACGATGAATTTTTCCGATGTATCGGATCGGAACACCGCCCTGGCGGTGGAGGGGGATGAAACTGCAAATTGGTATCAAATAGCAGATACCAATAAATGGATTGATTCTGTCCTAGAAAAAGCTGGGTATGG
>CAJFNE010000243.1 GCA_904393855.1 uncultured Oscillibacter sp.
TGCCTGAACTGCAAGAACCCCAAGTGTGTGAACGGCTGCCCCGTGAACGTACATATCCCCGAGTTCATCTCCAAGGTGGCGGAGGGCAAGTTTGACGAGGCCTTCAGCGTCATCACCTCCACCAACAGCCTGCCCGCCATCTGCGGCCGGGTCTGCCCCCAGGAGAACCAGTGCGAGGGCCAGTGTGTCCGCGGCATCAAGGGCGAGCCCGTGGGCATCGGCCGCCTGGAGCGGTTCGTGGCGGACTACCACAACGCCCATGGCCACGCCGGCGGCGCCCCCGCCGTGCCGGAGAGCAACGGCCACAAGGTGGCGGTGGTGGGCTCCGGCCCCGCGGGTCTCACCTGCGCCGGCGACCTGGCCCGGAAAGGCTATGACGTCACCGTGTTCGAGGCGCTGCACCAGGTGGGCGGTGTGCTGGTGTACGGCATCCCCGAGTTCCGTCTGCCCAAGGCCATCGTGGCCAAGGAAGTGGCCCGTCTGGAGCACTTCGGCGTGAAGATCATGACCGACACCGTGGTGGGCCGCACCATCACCGTGGATGAGCTGATGGACGACATGGGCTTTGAGGCCGTGTTCATCGGCTCCGGCGCGGGGTTGCCCATGTTCATGGACATCCCCGGCGTCAACTACAAGGGCGTCCTCTCCGCCAACGAGTTTTTGACCCGGATCAACCTGATGAAGGCCTACCTGCCTGACTCCGACACCCCCATCATCCACCCGAAGAAGGTGGCCGTGGTCGGCGGCGGCAACGTGGCCATGGACGCCGCCCGCTGCGCCAAGCGCCTGGGGGCCGAGGTGTACATCGTCTACCGCCGGGGCATGGAGGAGCTCCCCGCCCGGAAGGAAGAGGTGGAGCACGCCGAGGAGGAGGGCATCATCTTCAAGACCCTCTGCAACCCGGTGGAGGTGCTGGCTGACGAGAATGACGACGTGAAGGGCATCCGCTGCATCAAGATGGAGCTGGGCGAGCCCGACGCCTCCGGCCGCCGCCGTCCCATCGAGGTGGCCGGCAGCGAGTTCGACGTGGACGTGGACTGCGTGATCATGGCCCTGGGCACCAGCCCCAATCCCCTGATCAAGTCCACCACCCGTGGCCTGGAGATCAACAGGAAGGGCGGCATCGTGGTGAACGAGGACGGCCTGACCTCCCGGGAGAACGTCTACGCCGGCGGCGACGCCGTCACCGGCGCGGCCACCGTCATCCTGGCCATGGGCGCCGGTAAGACCGCGGCCAAGGCCATCGACGAGGCTCTCAGCAAGAAGTAAAATATTTCGCTTTTCAAGGCGGGCAGCACAGCTGCCCGCCTTGTCTTTTGCCGGTCTCCGTGCTAGAATGGGGGCAAATACAACAGTCGGGAGGCATGGAGAATGCTGGAACTCTGCTTTGATCAGTCCACCCGCGGTGCCCTGCGGGTGGCCCAGCACTGCGGTGGCGGTGGCAAGGGTGCCGTCGGCGTCATTGTGGCAGCGTCGGACCAGGAGGACCCTGGGGCCGAACAGGCGGCCCGCCGGGCGGCGGAGGCCCTCCGCCGCCGGGAGGCACGGGAGCGGGAGGCCATTCCCCTGGGGGGCAATCCCGGGGACGTGCTGACCCTGTCCCTGGGCCTGGATATGGGGGACATCCGGGAGCCCCTGGGGGAGGTCCGGTACCAGCTGCAGCGGGATTGGTACGGCAGTGACGGCACAGACCATCAGGCCCAGGCGCTCCAAGCTGCGGACCGGGACTGGGGGCGGAATCTGGAGGCGGCGGAGCGGTTGCAAGCCTGTACCGCCGGGGATACCGTCCGTATCTGGGCGGACCGCACGCCCCACAGTGCCTGCGGCTTGCTCCACGCCGCCAGCCTTCTGCGGGACACGAAAGCCGCCGTCCATGTGGTGTTTCTGCCCCACTGGCTGGAGCGGCCGGACGGCACCGTGGAGGTCTACGACCAGGGCTGGGGCGAGGCGGAACCGGAGCTGTTCGGCCACTTCCTGTCCCATGAAATGCCGGTGCCGCCGACGGCGCTGGCGGCCATGGCCCGCCGGTGGGAGGAGCTCCGGCGGGAGAACGCCCCCTTGCGGGCAGTGGTCAACGGCCGGGTTTGCAGCGTGGGGGAGGACTTCTACGACGGCCTGATCCGCAAACATCTGCCGGAGGGCCGGACGAAAATCGGCC
>CAJFNE010000244.1 GCA_904393855.1 uncultured Oscillibacter sp.
CAGCTCCCGGGTGTTCAGGGCGCCGCCCCGGTCCGCCCGGTCCAGGGCCTCCGCCACCGGCTTCACGCCGGAAAAGGACGGGCTGCCCCGCAGGCCGATGAGACTCCGGGCGGCGTCGGTCTGGTCCAGCAGCCGCAGCACCTCCTCCGGCTCTGTCTCCGGTCGGATACGGAGGGCCCGCCGCTTGGCCTCGGCGCTGACGGCCTGCTCGCTCAGCAGCTCCAGCACCCGGGGCAGCTCCAGGGTGCGGAGGGATTTGTCAAATAGGTCACTCATGGTTCGGTTCTCCTATCAAGGGTTTTTGCTTCACCGTCCCTGTCGCCAGGGTCTTCCTCTGCCAGTTCCTCCAGCACCCAGGGCAGGGTCATGGAGATCCAGCACTGGAAGCAGGGCTCCGGGAAGTCCCGGAGGAAAGGCCCCATTTCCGCGGCGAACCCGGCTGAGACACCGGGGGCGATGGGAAGCTCCCCCTCCCCCGTCTCCAGTAGACGGCCCGCAATGTGCCACACGGGCTGATACCACCGCCCACCCAGGCGGGGACCGTACTCGCCGATGTCCCCGGGCCGGTGGAGGCTCAGTCCCAGGGGCTCCAGGAATGTCTCCACCTCCGGCGGCAGGGTCCCGACGGCGGCGGCGTAGTTCCGGCAGTAGGCGCAGTCGCAGCCGCCGGTGGCGTCTCCATAGCGGTCATACCAGGCCCGGGTGGCCTCCACGTCCACCTCCAGCCGGTAGGGGCCGCAGACAAATTCCATCATATTTCGCTCCATTTCGTATAGATAACTCAAAATTATACAAAATATAATCAAAAGTCAGTAAACCCGTAGGGGGCGATACCCTCATCGCCCTCGCACGCTCACGTCTGCAGGCTCTTATAGAAGTCCAGCGTTCGGAACCCCCGCTCCAGCTGGGCGGCCACGAAAGCCTCTGCCGCGGCGGAGAGCCGCTCCAGCGCCGGGCCCGTCAGCCGGAAGGAGTAGAGCCGCTTGGGGTCCCCGTACACGATATGCCGCAATGCCGCCAGGGAGTCCGGGCACAGGGGCATGGAGAGGGCGCTCTCCTTGGCGCCGCAGCTCCGGCACCGCAGGACCCCCTGGACCACGTCCAGCAAAGGCTGCTCCGGGTCCGGCCGGCCGCAGTAGGCGCAGCTGTCCGCCAGAGGCTCATACCCCGCCAGGCACAGCAGCTTGATCTCAAAGGCGGGCTTCACCAGCGCCGGGGGCTTGTGTAAAGCGGAGAGGGCGTACAGCCCGTTCAGCAGGTGGGACAGCAACGCCCCGGTGGGAATCTCCGGGGCCGTGACCGCCTCCGTCAGCTCCGCGAAGTAGCAGCCCAGGGCCAGGGCCTCCAAATCGGTGCGCAGGCCGTTGAACAGCTCTATGGTTGCCCCCTCGTTGGCGTAGTACCAGTCGCCTTTCTGGTACAGGGTCCACTCGGAGTAGGCCAGCTGTTGAGCGCAGGCGGCGTACTTGCAGCTTTTGCGCCGGACGCCCCGGGCGATGACGGAGATTTTCCCTCGCTCCGCCGTCAGCAGCGTCAGGATCTTGTCTGACTCCTTGGTGTCCGTCTCCCGCAGGACCACCCCGTTTATGACGATGTACGCCGGCAAGTGCCTCACCACCTATGTACGGAGAGCGGCGCTCTCCAGTCTATCGGCTGTTCCGGGCCGCCCGCAGCAGCAGGTACGCCGCCGGCTCCCCCGTATTGCAGAACAGCTCCCAAAGCATGCTCGGTTCCATGGGCAGACCTCCTTCAACAGGAGTAGTCTGCGGAAAATGTCGAGTTCTATGGTTGGAAAGATCCAGCCAAACCGGAGGAATCCGCCAGCTTCAGTACCGCATGACGAAATAGATCACGTACAGCCAGCTGAGCAGGCCGTGCACAATCGCCCATCCCACGGAGTGCCAGGTCGTATAGCTGATCACCATGGCCAGGGCGCTGCCGAAGGTGATTCCGGATTTGACAGTCTTGCGGATCACAGTTGTCTGCTTCTCTTCCACAGTCGTTCCCTCCTCACTCGTCCCGGTAGCCGAAGCTCCGCACGTAGTTGACATGATCCCGCCAGTTTGCCCCATAAAATCAACGATTTTATGGGGTCCCCGATCTCACCTGAGCGGCCAGGCAGAGCCCGCCCGCTCCAAGGTTT
>CAJFNE010000245.1 GCA_904393855.1 uncultured Oscillibacter sp.
CAGCACCCGGTCCAGCTGGTCCGCCGTCAGTGTGGTGGGGGTGCCGCCGCCCATGTAGAAAGTCCGGCACCGGAGTCCGTGCTCCCGGGCCATGCGGCCCCCGGCGGCAATCTCCTCCACCAGGGCATCCACATAGGGGGGCACCAGATCAAAGCTCTTCTCCACCGACTGGCTCACAAAGGAGCAGTAGGCGCACCGGGTGGGACAGAAGGGGATGCCCACATAGACCGCGATGTCCCGCTTCTCCAGCCGCCGGGCGGCGGCCAGGGCCGCCTGGGCGGTCTCCACCGCGAGAGCCGCCCGGTCCGGCGTCACATAGTAGAAGGCCTCCATCAGCCGCCGGGCCTCCGCCGGAGTCTTTCCTGCCGCCAGGGCGGAGGTGGCCGGCTTGTCGGGCCGGACGCCGGTGAGCATTCCCCAGGGAGGCGTGGCTCCAGTGACTGCCCGGGCCGCCAGGAAGAAGCAGGCGCCCACGACGTGGCGCCGCTGGCCCTCCCGCTGGAACGCCGTGCCGGAGAGGGCCGTCTCATAGGCGCGGACCGCCGATTTGCCGTGGTAGGCAAGCTCCACACGGACGCGGCAGGCCGTCCCCTCCTCCCGGAGGGAGACGATGGCCCAGGCGTCGTCCCCGGGCAATATTGGCTCATAGACCGGCAGCTCGCCGGGGAACAGGTTCAGCAGGCTCTGCTCCACGGTGTAGCGCTCGTCGTGGCCCTGTAAGATCAGCTTCATGGACTCAGCTCCGCAGGGCCTGCCGCAGGTAGGGGTTGCTCTTCCGCTCCTGCTCCAGGGTGGAGGTGTCCATGTGGCCCGGCAGCACGTCCAGGTCCCCCTCCAGCTGGCCCAGCCGCTTCAGGGAGGCCATGATCTTCTCCACACTGCCGCCGGCAAAGTCCGTCCGGCCGCAGGAGCCGGCGAACAGGGTGTCCCCACAGAAGAGGGCGCTGCCGCACCGCAGCGTCACGCTGCCCTCGGAGTGGCCGGGGGTGTAAAGGACTTCCACCGCCGCGGAGCCCACATCAACGGTGTCCCCCTCGGCGTAGAAGGTCACCGCCTCCGGCGGCACCTGGGTGGAGAGGGGGAACAGGCGGGTGTCCACGCCCTCATAGTCCCGCCGGTGGATATACACCGGCGTTTCGGGGTACTGGGCCAGCAGGTCCGCCACCGCGCCGGTGTGGTCGTAGTGGCCGTGGGTCAGGAAGATGACGCAGGGCTTGCAGCCCAGCTGGTCCAGCACCTTTTGAATCTGCTCCGGGCTTCCGCCGGGATCGATGACGGCGCAGACGCCGGCTTCCTTGTCGCAGAGGAAATAGCAGTTGGTTCCGTAGGGGGCCACGGGCAGGTACTTGATTTCCATACAGTCACCTCATTCTTCCGATTGGTCGGCCGCGGAGTCTGCCGCAGCGGTTTCCTTTTCCGCCTCGTACTCCCGCAGCGCCTCCTTGACGGCGCGCTTGATGAGAGCGTGGAGGGCAAGATAAACAAAATACAGGATCAGCCCCACTCCGCCAGCCAGAGCCAGCAGCGGTATAAAGACATCCATCATAAGGCCTCCTCTTCAAAACAGTCTGTTACAGGCGGCTTTCCGTGTCATAGAGGATCGTCACCGGGCCGTCATTGCAGGAGTCCACCTGCATGTCGGCGCCGAACTCCCCATGTTCCACGGTAAAGCCCCGCTCCCGGCAGTGGGCCATGAACTTCTCGTACAGCGGGATGGCCTGGTCCGGCTTGGCCGCGCCGGTGAAGCCCGGGCGGCGGGAGGAGGTGTCCGCGTACAGGGTGAACTGGGACACCACCAGGAGGCTGCCGCCCACCTGTTCCAGGCTCAAATTCATCTTGCCGTTTTCATCCTCAAAGATCCGCAGGTTGCAGATCTTCTCCGCCAGCTTGCCGGCGGTCTCCTCCGTGTCGTTGGGGCCGATGCCCAGCAGCACCAGGAAGCCCCGGCCGATCTGGCCGTTGAGATGGCCGTCAATGGTGACGGAGGCGTGGGAGACGCGGGTGACGACTGCGCGCATGGTTGGTCCTTTCTGAGCCGGGGGCTCTTGGAATTTTTTCGGATGGTCGTCCGATTCGGACGGGGAATCGGCGTTGGCCGAAGCAATGCGCCCCCCATTTTCTTTTCGATCTTGCCGAAAAGA
>CAJFNE010000246.1 GCA_904393855.1 uncultured Oscillibacter sp.
GGCATCGCTCCCCTGTACGGCCTGGCCCAGCGGCTGCTGGAGCGGGGCGTCACCCCCACGGTGGCCCTGGGCTTCCGCACGGGGAGGGACGCCTTCTACCTGGAGGAATTCGCCGCCCTGGGCTGCCGCCTGCTGGTGGCCACCGAGGACGGCTCCCTGGGCACCCGGGGCTTCGTCACGGACTGCATCCGGGCGGTGCCGGAGTGCGGCTATGTCCTGGCCTGCGGGCCGCTGCCCATGCTGCGGGCCGTCCACGGCCTGGAGCAGCTCACCGGCGGGCAGTTCAGCTTCGAGGCCCGGATGGGCTGCGGCTTCGGCGCCTGCATGGGCTGCACGGTGCCCACCGTGAACGGCTATAAGCGGGTGTGCAAGGACGGCCCCATTCTCTATAAGGAGGAGATCGTATGGTGAACCTGTCTGTCCGCCTGGGAGAGGTGGAGCTGAAGAACCCCGTGATCCCCGCCTCCGGCACGTTTGGCTACGGCCGGGAGTACGCTGAAGCTTATGACCTGGACCTCCTGGGCAGCTTCTCCTGGAAAGGCACCACCGCCGCGCCCCGGCTGGGCAACCCCCAGCCCCGGATTGCGGAGACCGCGTCCGGCATGCTGAACGCCGTGGGCCTCCAGAACCCCGGAATCGACGCGGTCATCGCCGAGGAAGTGCCCCATATCGCCAAAATCTTCCACGGCCCTGTCATCGCCAACGTGGGCGGCTTCTCCCTCCAGGAGTACGCGGAGAACTGCGCCAAGCTGAACGACGTGGACCAGGTGGCCATCCTGGAGGTCAACATCTCCTGCCCCAACGTCCACGCCGGGGGGAAGAACTTCGGCTGCGACCCCAAGGCCGCCGCGGAGGTCACCCGGGCGGTGAAGGCCGTGACCAAGAAGCCGGTCTTTCTGAAGCTGACCCCCAATGTCACGGACATCGCGGAGATCGCAAAAGCCTGCGCCGACGCGGGGGCCGACGGCCTGTGCCTCATCAACACCCTGCTGGGGATGCGCATCGACCTGAAAACCAAGCGCCCCCTGCTGGCCAACCGCACCGGGGGCCTGTCCGGTCCCGCCGTGTTCCCGGTGGCGCTGCGGATGGTGTGGGACGTGTACGAGGCGGTGCAGCTGCCCATCATCGGCTGCGGCGGCGTCTCCTCCGCGGAGGACGTCTGTGAGATGATGCTGGCGGGGGCCAGCGCCGTGGAGATCGGCGCCGCCAACCTGCGGGACCCCTACGCCTGCAAAAGAATCGTTGAAGAACTGCCCGCCGTCTGCGAGCGGCTGGGCGTCACCCATATCTCAGAACTGACAGGAGGAGCACACACATGAGCGCGAAAGACGTGATCATCGCCCTGGACTTCCCCACCCGGGAGGAGACCCTGGCGTTTCTGGACCAATTCCCCGCTGGGGAGAAGCCCTTCGTGAAGATCGGCATGGAGCTGTTCTACGCCGAGGGGCCTCAGATCGTCCGGGACATCAAGGCCCGGGGCCACAAGATTTTCCTGGATTTGAAGCTCCACGACATCCCCAACACCGTGAAGCGGGCCATGGCGGTCCTCTCCCGGCTGGATGTGGACATGGTGAACCTCCACGCCGCCGGGGGCTCGGAGATGATGCGGGCCGCCCTGGAGGGCCTGACCCGGCCGGATGGGACCTGCAAGCCGGGCTCCGGCAGGCCCCTGCTGATCGCCGTCACCCAGCTGACCAGCACCGACGCCAGGACCCTGAAAGACGAGCTGCTGATCGACGTCCCCATGGCGGAGACGGTGCTGCGCTACGCCCAAAATGCCGCCGGCAGCGGCCTGGACGGCGTGGTCTGCTCCCCCCTGGAGGCATCTCTCGTGAAGGAGCGGTGCGGGGCGGACTTCCTCACCGTCACCCCCGGCATCCGGTTCGCCGACAGCGCCGCGGGCGACCAGAAGCGGATCATGACCCCGGAGATGGCGGGCCGGTCCGGCTGCGACTACATCGTGGTGGGCCGGCCCATCACCCAGGCGGCGGACCCGGTGGCGGCCTACCGCCGGGCGGTGGAGGACTTTTTGGGCTAAAGCCGCAAAAGATAAAAGTGAAAAGATAAAAGATAAGAGATGACCTGTGACGAAGAAAATCTTTTATCTCTTATCCCTTATCTT
>CAJFNE010000247.1 GCA_904393855.1 uncultured Oscillibacter sp.
CACTCGCTGCAAAGGTGCTTCTCCTCCACTTTTCCATTGATGTTGCTCCGATATACAAAGGTAACCTCATTCTTACCACAATTCTCGCATTTCATAATCCATTCCTCCTATGGCAAATTCTTGATAAAAACAGTTGCGCGCCGGCGTGCCGCTACACCTGCAGGATCAAAACCTGTCTCAGGATGTCCGCCCGCGCCCGGTTCCGGTTCTCCCGGGGCACCGCGCTCAGGGCCTTGTCGCCCACGGCGGCCAGCAGGGACCGGCCCAGACTCTCCTCCAGCGCCCCGGACTGCACCAGGTTGCTGAGGATGGCCCTGGCCGACGGCAGGTCCATCTCCTCCCCCAGGGAGTTGATGACGTGCATCAGCAGCGTCTGCCGGTCCACCCGCACCCGGGTGATGCGGATGTACCCGTTGCCGCCCCGGCGGCTCTCCACGATGTAGCCCCGCTCCGGCGAAAACCGGGTGGACATCACGTAGTTGATCTGGCTGGGTACGCAGTTGAACCGCTGGGCCAGGTCATTGCGCTGGACCTCCAGCACGCCGTTCTCGGCCTCGTCCAGGCTCTCCTGCAGGAAGCTGGCAATGAGATCGGAAATTCCCACGGTTCATCCCTCCTTTTCCTCAGAAAGTTCTTCTTGACTTTGACTTTCTTTGATTTTTGATCTGGAATCAGTATACCACAGTTCCCCGGAATGTCAATAGGTTATTTTTGACTTTCTTTGACCAATTTGAAAACAATCTGTGAACGGCTGGATTCCCACTCTCCGGCTTTCCGCCCGGGAAAAATTTTATGCAAATTTTTTGTGATTATTTTAACAGCCCCCTTGCATTTTTCAAATTGTATGCTACAATGAGGATACAATTTTTATGGAGGTGCTTCCCATGGCCTACAAAATCACGTCTGCCTGCGTGAGCTGTGGTTCCTGCGCGGACGCTTGCCCCGCCGGCGCCATCAGCCAGGGCGATGACCAGTTCGTCATCGACGCCGGTGCCTGCCTGGACTGCGGTTCCTGCGCGGATACCTGCCCCAGCGGCGCCATTGTTCCCGAGGGCTGAGAACTTCATACGGGTACATAAAAGCACCGTGAGCCGTTGGCTTGCGGTGTTTTTATCTGTCCCCTTGCACCCTCCCTCTCTTTTTAGTATAATGGTGCAAATCCTTGGGAGGTGTCTATGGAACACTGGGAAACGCTCTGTCCCGGCGGCTATCGCTTCGTCTATGACGACGCGCTCTTCCGCCCCAGCACGGACACCTTTCTCCTCTCCTCCCTGCCCCGGCTGCGGCTGGGCATGCGGGTGTGCGACCTGGGCTGCGGGCCGGGCCTTTTGGGCCTGCTGCTGCTCCAGCGCCAGCCGGAGCTGTCCGTCACGGGGATCGACCTGATGCCGGAGGCGGTCCGTCTGGCCCGCCGGGCCGCCGCCGAAAACGGCCTCACGGACCGCCTGACCTTTCAGCCGGGGGATCTGCGGGACCCCCTGCTCCCCGCCGGCACCTTTGACCTGGCGGTCTGCAACCCGCCCTACTACCCGGTGGGCAGCGGCCGTTCCCCCTCCGGGGAGGCCCGCCGCCTGGCCCGGTCCGAGGCCGCCTGCTCCCTGCCGGAGCTGTGCCGGGCGGCGGCCCGGCTGGTGCGGTGGGGCGGGGACTTCTGCCTGGTCCACAAGCCGGAGCGTCTGGCGGACCTGTGCTGCGCCCTGCGGGAGGCCGGTTTGGAGCCCAAGCGGCTGCGCTGGGTGTGCCAGACTGCCGGCGGCGCCCCCTCCCTGCTGCTGCTCTCCGCCCGCCGGGGCGGGAGACCGGGGCTGGCGGTGGAGGCGCCTTTAGTCCTGCGCACGTCCGACGGCTCCCCCACCCCGGAGCTGGACGCCATCTACTTTCGACAACAGGAGGACATCCCATGAGCGGTACGCTCTATCTGGTGGCCACCCCCATCGGCAACCTGGGGGATCTCTCCCCCCGGGCGGTGGAGACCCTGCACGCCGTGGACTTCATCGCCGCGGAGGACACCCGGGTCTCGGTCAAGCTGCTGAACCACTTCGAGATCCGAAAGCCCCTGGTCAGCTATCACCAGCACAACCACATCACCGCCGGGAACGCCATCCTCCAGCGGCTGCTGG
>CAJFNE010000248.1 GCA_904393855.1 uncultured Oscillibacter sp.
GTCTTGTCCGGCAGGCTGACCTCAAACTTCAAATCCGCCTCCGTCAGCGCGTTGGTGATGCGCTTGACGCAGTTTTCGCACATCATGTCGGGTACCGAGATCTTGGTCATGTGAGATTCCCTCCTTTCATTTCATCAGCTTCTGGATGGTGGAGAGCAGGTCGTCCACCACCTCCAGCTTTCCGTTTTGAATATCCGTCACCACACAGGTATGGATGTGGTTGGACAGCAGCTCCCGGGAGAAGGCGTTCAGCGCTGACTGAATGGCGGAGACCTGAGTGAGAATATCCGTGCAATAGCACTCTTTTTCCACCATCCCCCGCACACCCCGCACCTGGCCCTCGATCCGGTTCAGGCGGCGGATCAGGGCGTCGTATTCCGCCGGTTCCCGGTGCTTGTGGCGGCAGGCGCAGTTCTCCGCCGCGTCGTCCGCCGGTGCCTCGACAGGGGAGGCCGCTTTCAAAGTCTGATCTTCCATATATATTAAGATACTCCTTTTTTCCGTTTCCCGTCAAATCACAGTTTCGCCCGGCCCAGGCGCAGGGCGTTGCCCACCACGCACACGGAGCTGAGGCTCATGGCCGCCCCCGCGAACATGGGGGAGAGCAGGGGCCCGCCGAAGGCGTACAGCACGCCCGCCGCGATGGGGATGCCGATGGTGTTGTAGCAGAAGGCCCAGAACAGGTTCTCCTTGATGTCCCGCAGGGTCAGGGCGGAGAGCCGCAGGGCCCGGGGAACATCCTGCAGGTCGTCCCGCATGAGCACGATGTCGGCGGACTCAATGGCGATGTCGCTGCCGCTTCCGATGGCGCAGCCCACGTCCGCTTGGGTCAGGGCGGGGGCGTCGTTGATGCCGTCACCCACCATCATGACTTTCCGGCCCTCCTGCTGGAGCTTCTGGACAACGCCAGCTTTCTCCTCCGGCAGCACCTCCGCGATCACCTGATCCACGCCCACCTGCTGGCCGATGAAGTCCGCCGCCGCGTGGTTGTCTCCGGTGAGCAGTACGGTGCGAATCCCAAGCTCCCGCATCCGGGCGATGGCCGCGGCGCTGGTCTCCTTTACGGAGTCCGCCACGGAGATCAGCCCCAGCAGGGTGCCGCCCTTGGCGAAGAACATGGGGGTCTGGCCCTGGCCGGAGAGCCGCTCCGCCTCCGCCAGCAGGGGGGAGACGTCCACGCCGCCCTCCTCCAGCAGCCGCCGGTTGCCGGCCAGCACGGTCTCGCCGTTCACCACGGCCCGCAGTCCCCGGCCGGAGAGGTTCTCAAAGCTCTCCGGCTTGGGCAGGCCGCCCAGGTTCTGCTGCTGGGCGTAGGCGGTGATGGCGGCGGCCAGGGGGTGGGCGGAGACGGACTCCACCGCCGCCGCGCTGCGCAGCAGCACGTCGCCGCCGCACTGGTAGGGCACCACGGACGTGACGGCGGGCTCCCCCTTGGTAACAGTGCCGGTCTTGTCCAGCACCACGGTGTCCACACTGTGGGTGACTTCCAGGATCTCACCGGAGCGGATCAGGATGCCGTGCCTGGCCCCCAGGCCGGTGCCCACCATGATGGCGGTGGGGGTGGCCAGGCCCAGGGCACAGGGGCAGGCGATCACCAGCACCGAGGTGAACACCCGCAGCACGAAGGAGAAGGGCTGCCCCATCACGGCCCAGATGACGGCGGCCAGCAGGGCGATGCCCATGACCACCGGCACAAAGACGCCCGCCACTTTATCAGCGGTTTTGGAGATGGGGGCTTTCTTGCCCTGGGCGTCTTCTACGAAGCGGATGATCCGGGCCAGGGTGGTGTCCTCACCGGTGCGGGTCACCTGGACGTACAGGGCCCCGTTCTGGTTGACGCTGCCGCCGATGACCTCGCTGCCCGGGGCTTTCTCCACAGGCAGGCTCTCGCCGGTGAGCATGGCCTCGTTGACGCTGCTCTCCCCCTGGGTAACCACGCCGTCGGTGGGGACCCGGGCGCCGGGCTTCACCAGCACCACGTCGCCGGCTTTCAGGCTCTTGGTGGGGACCTCCCGGCCGGAGTCCGCCAGGATGGCGGTGTCGGGGGAGAGGCGCATCAGCGCCGTGATGGCGCCCTTGGTCCTCTGCACGTTCCGCC
>CAJFNE010000249.1 GCA_904393855.1 uncultured Oscillibacter sp.
TTTGCCTACTATTGCTGGGCAGCAGGCGCGCTGACGCTGGTGCTGCAGCTGGTTCAGGGGTAACTTGCCGCAGGCGTGCGGAGCAAAACTTGGCTTTGACCGCAGTTAATCCAAAGATAACGGAGGGATCCACGCGTGGCATCCACAACGCGAAAGAAAACCACATCCAAAAGCGGCTCCAGCCGCGGCAAGAAGACGTCTCCGCCTCCCAAGCGGCCGGTCCGCCGAGAGGTGGGAGGCGCGGTCCTGCTGGTGCTGACGCTGTGTGTCACCGTGGGCTACTGCGGCGTCCACGCCATATTGATCGACTGGCTGGCGGTCCTGCTGAAGGGGCTGTTTGGCTACGGCTACTATCTGGCGGCCCCGGCCATGCTGCTGGCGGGACTGGTCCTGCTGCTCCACCGGGGACGGCCCGTGGTGCTGCGGACGGTCTGCGCCCTGCTGCTGCCGCTGCTGTTCGGTGCGCTGTGGCACACCCTCTTCTGCCGGACCGTGTTCGAGTCCTCCGTGGGCATCCTGCCCCGGCTCTGGAGCACCGGCGGGGAGCTGGCCTCCGGCGGCGTGCTCTCCGGGGTCCTGGCCATCGGCTCCGTGGCGGTGCTCTCTCAGGTGGTGTCGGCGGTGTTCTTTGTGATCCTGCTGGCGCTGGCGCTGGGGACGGCCCTGTGGCCGGCCCTGAAGCTGCTGGCGGCGCGCCACCGGGAGCGGCCTCAGTATGAGGAAGTGCCGGAGGAGGAAGCCCGCGTCCACGTGACGCCCAAGGAGCCCCCCCGCCGGCGGCAGGAGAACGTCCGGCCGCAGATCGACTTCCCCCTGGACAGGGACGAGCCGTCGGCCGCACCGGAGGAGCCCAAGCGGGAAAACGGCCGCTTCACCGGCTTCTTCCGGCATAAGTCGGATCAGCAGCGGACGCCGGACCAGGTGCTGCGGGAGGGGACCCCGGCTATTCCGGCGGAGAAGGTCGCGGAAGAGCCCGCGGCTTCGCCGGTCTCCCCGGCCCCCCAGACCTCTGCCGCGCCGCCCCCCACGCCCATCGTGGAGGAGCCCGCGCCCCGGAAAGAGAAGGCCAAAACCGCCGGAGAGGTGGCGGCCCAGACCGCCGCTGTCACGGCGGAGATCGAGCAGAAGCTGACCGAGGAGGCGGACACGTACCAGTTCCCGCCCATCACGCTGCTGAAAGCCAGCCAGGGGGAGAACCACGTGGAGGCGGGGGCGGAGCTGCGGAACAACGCCCGCCGCCTGTCGGAGACTCTCACCAGCTTCGGCGTGGACGCCGCCCCCGGGGACGTAGTCCACGGCCCCTCCGTCACCCGGTATGAGTTCATGCTGGAGCAGGGGGTCAAGCTCTCCAAGATCACGAACCTGGCGGACGACATCGCCCTGGCCCTGGGGGCCACCGGCGTCCGGATTGCGCCGATTCCCGACAAGATTTCCGTGGTGGGTATCGAGGTGCCCAACAAGTCCGTGACGCCGGTGCTGATCCGGGATGTCATCGAGTCCCGGGAGTTTACGGAGCACAAGTCCAAGACCGCTTTCGCCCTGGGCCGGGATATCGGCGGGCGGAATGTCATCGGGGACATCGAGCGTTTGCCCCACGTGCTGATCGCCGGCACCACCGGCTCCGGCAAGTCCGTGTGCACCAACTCCCTGATTATCTCCCTGCTCTACAAGTCCACCCCCGACGAGGTCCGCTTCATCATGGTGGACCCCAAGATGGTGGAGCTGGCTCCCTACAACGGGATTCCCCACCTGCTGATCCCGGTGGTGACGGACCCCAAGAAGGCGGCCGGCGCCCTCCAGTGGGCGGTGTTCGAGATGATGAAGCGATACAAGACCTTCTCCGAGCACGGCGTGAAGAAGCTGGAGGAGTACAACAAGCTGGCCTGGGCCAGGGAGGACCTGGAGACGCTGCCCAGTGTGGTGGTGGTCATCGACGAGCTGGCGGATTTGATGCTGGTGGCCGCCAAGGAGGTGGAGGAGTCCATCTGCCGGGTGGCCCAGATGGGCCGCGCCGCCGGCGTCCACCTGGTGATCGCCACCCAGCGGCCCTCCGCCGACGTGATCACCGGCCTCATGAAGGCCAAC
>CAJFNE010000250.1 GCA_904393855.1 uncultured Oscillibacter sp.
TCCATCAAGCGGGCCGCCGGCCGGGGCGTCCTGGGCATGGACGAGGCCCTGGCGGCAGCCAACGAACTGGGGTATCCCGTGCTGCTGCGGCCCAGCTACGTCATCGGCGGCCAGAACATGGTCATCGCCCACAACGACGAGGATGTCCGCACCTACATGGAGATCATCCTCTCTGGCAAGATCGAGAACCCCGTCCTGGTGGATCAGTATCTGATGGGCAAGGAGCTGGAGGTGGACGTCATCTCCGACGGCACCGACGTCCTGATCCCCGGTGTCATGCAGCACATCGAGCGCACCGGCGTCCACTCCGGCGACTCCATTGCCGTCTACCCGCCCTTCTCCATCGGTGACAAGATGCTCAAGACTATTGTGGACTGCTCGGAGAAGCTGGCCCTCAGCCTGAAGACCCGGGGCCTCATCAATATCCAGTACCTGATCTACCAGGGGGAGCTGTACGTCATCGAGGTAAACCCCCGGGCCAGCCGGACGGTGCCCTATATCTCCAAGGTCACCGGCGTGCCCATGGTGGATCTGGCCACCCGGGTCATGGTGGGCCAGCCCCTGGCCTCCCTGGGCTACGGTACCGGCCTCTACAGGAAGCCGCCCTACGTGGCCGTCAAGGTGCCCGTCTTCTCCTTTGAGAAGATCACCGACGCCAACGCGGCCCTCTCCCCGGAGATGAAGTCCACCGGCGAGGTGCTGGGCCTGGGCAAGAACATGCAGGAGGCCCTCTTTAAGGGCCTGGTCTCCGCCGGCTACAAGGTGGAGAAGGAGACCCGGGGCGGCGTGCTGATCTCCGTGAACCACCGGGACCAGCCGGAGGTGGTGAACATCGCCCGGAAGCTGGACGAGATGGGCTACAAGCTCTATGCCACCGACGGCACCGCCCGGGAGATCTCCCAGCTGGGCACCAGCGTGGAGGTGGTGGGCAAGCTGGGCCAGGACGGCCAGGTGATCGAAATGCTGGAGAGCGGGAAGATCGACTATGTGATCCTCACCGGCTCCACGGCGCCGGAGTACATCCGGGACTTCATCCACCTGAACCACCGCTGCGTCCAGCTGGGCATCCCCTGCCTGACTTCTCTGGACACGGCCAACGCCCTGACGGATATCCTGGCCAGCCGCTACAACCAGGGAAACACGGAGCTGGTGGACATCTGCCACATGCGCACCGAGCGGCAGAAGCTGCGCTTCACCAAGATGCAGACCTGCGGCAACGATTACATCTTCCTGGAGAACTTCCATGGGGAGATCACCTGCCCGGAGTCCCTGTGCGTCACCTTCTGCGACCGGCACTACGGCGTGGGCGCCGACGGCATCATCCTCATGGAGTGGTCCCAGATCGCCGACGCGAAGATGCGGATGTTCAACAGCGACGGCAGCGAGGGCAAGATGGCGGGCAACGCCCTGCGGTGCCTGTGCAAGTACCTCTATGACTCCGGCCTGGTGCGGAAAGAGGAGATGACCATCGAGACCGGCAGCGGCGTGAAGTCCGTCTCCCTCTACACCTCCGACGGGAAGGTAACCTCCGCCTGCGTGGACATGGGCCGGGCCACCCTGGACACGGCGGCGCTGAAGTTCGCCATCCAGGAGAAGACCGTGGTGGACTATCCCGTCCGCATCGCCGGCCGGCCCTACAATATCACCTGCGTGGATATGGGCAATCCCCACTGCGTGGTGTTCGTGCCCCGGGTGGACGCGGTGGACCTGGAGTTCATCGGCCCCAAGTTCGAGCACGCCCCCTACTTCCCGGAGCGGATCAACACGGAGTTCATCCGGGTGGTCAACCCCAGCACCATCAAGATGCGGGTCTGGGAGCGGGGCAGCGGCGAGACCCTGGCCTGCGGCACCGGCGCCTGCGCGGCGGTGGTGGCGGCGGTGGCCAACGGCTATTGCGCCAAGGGCAGCGACGTCACCGTCCGGGTCAAGGGTGGCGACCTGGTGGTCAACTACACCGACGAGCGGGTCACCCTCACCGGCGACGCCAAGCTGGTCTACACCGGCGAGGCGGAATACTGAGGCAAGCACCCCCGGCGCTTTAAACGCGCTGGGGGTGTAAAATTTCTGTATAATCCAAATCCTG
>CAJFNE010000251.1 GCA_904393855.1 uncultured Oscillibacter sp.
CCAAGGGCATCGCGTTTGATGAGGCCACTGCGAGGAACGGTCAACCATCTCCCGCCGGCGGCCGGAGGTACGCGCCTGCGCGGACCGACCCGCCGTGGCGATTTTTTCTCTTGGACCGTCCACGGCCCGTTCTCTTTTTGTCAAGAACAAAAAGAGAATGGGGGGTGGAATCCCGCGGAGATCCTCCGCACCCCCCCGGCGGGGGCGAAAAAAAGGAGAGGCTTTCGCCTCTCCCCAAAATTCAGCTGTTTTTGCCCAAATAGGCCTCTTTCACCCGCTCGTCCGCCAGCAGCTCCGCGCCGGTGCCGCTCATGGTGATTTTACCCGTCTCCAGCACGTAGGCCAGATCCGCGATCTTCAGCGCCATGTTGGCATTCTGCTCCACCAGCAGCACCGTCACGCCATTCTGGTTGATGGTCTGGATGATCTTGAAGATGTCCTGCACCACCAGCGGGGCAAGGCCCAGGGACGGCTCGTCCAGCATCATCAGCTGGGGCCGGCTCATGAGGGCCCGGCCCACCGCCAGCATCTGCTGCTCGCCGCCGGAGAGGGTGCCCGCCGCCTGCCAGCTGCGCTCCTGCAGCCGGGGGAACAGGGAGTAGACCCACTGGAGGTCCTGCTCGATGGCCGCCTTGTCCTTGCGGAGGTACGCGCCGATCTTCAGGTTCTCCACCACCGTCATGTCGGCAAACACCCGCCGCCCCTCGGGGCTCATGGCGATGCCGGAGCTGACCACCTGGTCGATGGACTTGCCCAGCAGCTCCGTGCCGTTCCACTGGATGGAGCCGGACTGGGCCTTCACCAGCCCGGTGATGGTCCGCAATGTGGTGGACTTGCCGGCGCCGTTGGCGCCGATCAGCGTGACGATCTTGCCGTCGGGCACCTCCAGGGAGATGCCCCGCAGGGCCTGGATGCCCCCGTAGGCCACGTGGAGATTCTCGATTTTAAGCATCCTCGGCCACCCCCAGGTACGCGTCGATAACGCGCTGATTGTTCTGGATCTCCGCCGGCGTGCCGTGGGCGATCTGCTCGCCGAAGTCCAGCACGTAGATCCGGTCGGAGATGCCCATGACCAGGTTCATGTGGTGCTCGATCAAAAACACCGTCAGCTGGAAGCGGTCCCGGATCTCCCCGATGAAAGCCGTCAGCTCGTCGGTCTCCTGGGGGTTCATGCCCGCCGCCGGCTCGTCCAGCAGCAGGAGCTTCGGCTCCGTGGCCAGGGCCCGGGCGATCTCCAGCCGCCGCTGCTTGCCGTAGGGCAGCGAGGTGGCAAGCTCTTCCTTCACGTCCGCCAGGCCCACGATCTCCAGCAGCTCCTCCACGTCCTGGCGCTGCTGGGCCTCCTCTTTCCCGTTCAGGTGGAACGTGGCGGTGAAGAGGTTGCTGGTGACCCGGCAGTGCTTGGCGATCAGCACGTTGTCAAACACGGACTGGGACTTCCACAGCCGGATGTTCTGGAAGGTCCGGGCCATGCCCAGCTTCGTGATCTTGTCCGGCGTGGGGGCCAGGGCGCGGGTGTAGTCCCCGGCATGCTGGCCCTTGTAGAGCTTTTTCATCTTGCCCTGGGGGTAGTTCTCGATGATCTTCTCCCCCTGGAACCAGACCGCCCCGTTGGTGGGCTGGTAGACGCCTGTCACCACGTTGAAGGCCGTGGTCTTGCCGGCGCCGTTGGGGCCGATCAGGGCCACGATCTCCCCCTGGTTGATCTCCAGGTTCAGGTTGTCCACGGCCACCACGCCGCCGAACTGCATGGTGACGTTTTCCACTTTCAAGACCTGCTCGCTCATTTTCCCGCGGCCTCCTTCCTGCGGCGTTTCGACCGCTTTCGCAAGAGATCCGGCAGCTCCTTGTCACCCATGAGACCCCGCCGGAAGAACAGCACCACCACCATGATGATGATGGAGAACACCACCATACGGAAGCCGGTCCGCAGGAAGGGGACCTTGAAGGCGCCGATATACGTCTCCGTGTCCAGGAACCGCAGCCACCACTCGCTGGCCGCCACGTACAGGAACGAGGCGATGCAGCTGCCGGAGATG
>CAJFNE010000252.1:0-615 GCA_904393855.1 uncultured Oscillibacter sp.
GGTGCGGATGAGCAAGCGCACCGGCAAGGCCATCAGCCTCTCCGACCTGCTGGACGAGGTCAGCGTGGACGCCGCCCGGTGGTACTTCAACGCCAAGCCCGACACCCAGATGGAGTTTGACCTGGGCCTGGCGGTCCGGGAGGACAGCGAGAACCCCATCTACTATGTGGAGTACGCTCACGCCCGGATCTGCTCCCTGCTGCGGACGCTGGGGGAGGAGGGGATCTCTGTGCCGGCCCAGGCCGACGTGGACATGTCCCTGCTCTCCGGCGAGGCGGAGCGGGCGCTGCTCAAGCAGATCGCCCAGTTCAGCGAGGTCATCAAGCTGGCGGCCCGGGACTACGACCCCAGCTATATCAACCGCTATCTCCAGGAGCTGGCGGCCTGCTTCCATCGGTTCTACACCGCCTGCCACATCCGGGGCGAGGAGCCAGCAGTCCGGGACGCCCGGCTGAAGCTGGCGGACGACACCCGGGTGGTGCTGAAAAACGGTTTGAAGCTCATCGGCGTGGACGCGCCGGAGAAGATGTGAAAGCCGCCCCTCCCAGTTTCGCGCGGGGAGGGGCCGGTTCCGAAGAGTTGAGGAGGAATCCCCATGGAATTTCAAAGAGAACC
>CAJFNE010000252.1:620-2139 GCA_904393855.1 uncultured Oscillibacter sp.
TTGTGGACGACTCCCTGCGGGGGCAGGGCGTGGCGGGAGCGCTGGTCCGGGCCGCGGCGGACCAGATCCGCGCGGAGGGGCAGAAGGCACGGGTCACCTGCTCCTACGCCCAGGTCTGGTTCCAGAACCACCCGGAGGAGGCGGACCTGCTGGACCGCTGAGGCGGCCCGGATGCCGGAAGAGACGAGGAGGAAAACGCCATGGAGCGGCGGGAGACCATGACACAATTTCACACAGGGAGGGGGAGCTCAGCGCTGCGGGCGGCATTCCCGGTGACGATTCCGGTGCTGACGGGATACCTCTGCCTGGGGGCCGCCTATGGCGTTCTCATGGAGACCAGCGGGTATGGCCTGGGCTGGACGCTGGCCATGAGCGTTCTGTGCTTCGCGGGCAGCATGCAGTTCGTGGCGGTGACGCTGCTGACAGCGGCTTTCGACCCCCTGCAGGCGTTCGTCCTGGCGCTGATGGTGAATGCCCGCCACATCTTTTACGGCCTGGCGGTGCTGGACAAGTACAAGGGCCTGGGCAAGGTCCGGGCGTTCCTGATCTTCGGTCTGACGGACGAGACGTTCTCCCTGGTGTCCACTCTGGAGCCGCCGGAGGGGATTGAGCGGCGGGACTTCTACTTCTGGATCTCCCTGTTGGACTACAGCTACTGGCTGGCGGGGTCGGCCATCGGCTCCCTGCTGGGGAGCCTCATTACCTTTGACACCACGGGGCTGGATTTTGCGCTGACCGCCCTGTTCGTGGTGCTGTTCCTGGAGCAGTGGAAAAAGCGGGAGAACCGCGCCGCCGGGGTCATCGGCGTCGCCTGCGCCGTGGTGAGCCTGGCGGTCTTTGGACCGGACAACATGGTGATCGCGGCCATGGTGCTGATCCTGGTGACGCTGCTGGGAGGGAGGAAACGGCTGTGCAATTGACATCTTGGCAGACGCTGGCCATCATCCTGGCGGTGGCCGCCGGGACCCAGCTGACCCGCTGGCTGCCTTTCCTGCTGTTCCCGGAGAAGAAGCAGCCGCCCGCCTGGGTGACAGACCTGGGAAAACTGCTGCCTCCGGCCATGATGGGACTGCTGGTGGTCTACTGCCTGCGGAATGTGACCTGGCTCTCCGCGCCCCACGGCGCGCCGGAGCTCATCGCCATCGCGGCGGTGGCGCTGCTCCACTGGTGGAAAGGCAACGTGCTGCTGTCCATCGCCGGCGGCACCGTGCTGTACATGGTGCTGGTCCAGGCGGTGTTCGCCTGAAAAATGAAACAAGCTGCCGGCCGGGCGGAAGCCCGGCCGGCATTTTTGCGGTCGCCCATGGAGGACCGCTCGTTTCCAAATTGTTACGATTTGTGATGGAACTGTGGAGATTTTTCGGGGAAATCCCGATATGCTGAACTTAAACTGCAAAATCTGAATCCTTTGGCCAGTTTGTGGAAAGACCTGCTAATAAAAGTCAAGTAGGAATTTCAGATTTTTTAGGGAAGTGAAAAAGGCGACACAAAATCAAGCCGCTGAGCATCTCAAAATTAA